>CAYSOH010000006.1:0-20541 GCA_964432625.1 uncultured archaeon | reverse complement strand
TTATAAGTAACAGAGCCTTGCTTCTAAAATATGGCTAAGGATTACAATTCAGCCAAAAGCAACACTTCAACCTCAGTAAAATCCGATGGCGATGGTGGCGGTAAGGCCCTTGAAGATTTCTCAGCATCACCTGGTGGAGATCATAACAGTACGAGGAGCAATACTACAGAGTCTGCTCCAGCCGGTGATCACAACAGTACAAGGAGCAATACTACAGAGGCTGCTCCAGGTACAGACTACAACAGTACAAGGAGTAATACTACAGAAGCAGCACCAGGTACAGACTACAACAGTACAAGGAGTAACAGAACCTCAGTAAGTAGTAGTGGACCCACTACTGGATTAAAATCTACACTAGGTATAATGAAATCAGGTTTTACACTTGTTACAATCATAGTTGTGATTGCAGCTGGCGCTGATGTTTACAAGATGTACTCCGATCACATAAACATAAATTTGGAAGACCACGTCACTGATGCTGAATTCAGACTGACAGAAGACAAGAATTCAATAGTTGGCAATATTGGTTTTGATATTCCAAAAATGGGGTACTTTGAAAAAAGCACAAAATTTGAGATTCATTTAAAAATATTAGAATCTGATCCTGTTACAGAAGATGATTTTTTGTTTACATATGTTTTAGGAAGTGGCGAAGAAATATATGATGAATTCGAGTTGAATAATTTAGATCCAATTACCAAAGACAAGATAGACAAAGAAGAACCATTGCGAATAGAATATACAATAACGATGACTGTTATCTATTTAGGTGTTGAATTAGGACCAACAACATCTAAATTGGGAACCAAAGTAGCAACAATGGAAACTGCTTAAGGTCTTAACTCAATGCATTCGTAGCATTGATTGCCATTCGAGTTTCTTTAACATCATGAACTCTTACCAAATCTACCTTAGCAGTCGCACCCATAATTGCAGCAGCCAAGCTTCCGGTCAAACGGTCGCTGTCCTCCGCTCCTGTCAGGAATCCAATGAATGATTTTCGGCTGGCACCTAATAACACTCCACCTGCCATATCTCTGAACTTTCCTAAACCACCTAGAATCTCCAGATTATGCTTCAAATTCTTACCGAAGCCTATTCCAGGGTCCACGATGATATCCGAACGCTTTATTCCAGCCATTTCTGCGACTTTTATACGTTCTTCAAGCCAATTCTTGATGTCTGTTACTGTATTATCATAACTAGGGTTCTTTTGCATGTTCTCAGGAGTGCCCTGCATGTGCATTATTGTGACAGGTATTTTCATCTCAGCAACAGCCTGAATCATGTCAGGATTCCGTAACCCCCCAACATCATTTACTACACAAGCTCCAGCCTCCACAGCCTTTCTGGCAACTTCAGCCTTCTGCGTATCAATAGATATTGGAATATCAGAAATGTTTGTTATGAATTTGATTATGGGAATCACTCGCTCTAGCTCTTCATCAACACCTACTGGTTTTGATCCAGGTCTAGTAGATTCTCCACCAATATCGATTATCTCTGCACCCTCAGCAATCATTTGCTCGACTCTACTCTTGGCCTTATCGGAGTCAAAATGCCATCCTCCATCGTAGAAGGAATCAGGTGTTACATTTAGGATTCCCATCACATGGCATTTGCCATCTAGCTTTAGCTTACCTAATGAGAGACTCATTCACGCAAAACAAACTGTGAGGCACATATTGGACATCCAATTTGAATTGGTCTCTGTGTGGTTGTGATAGATATCAAGCCTCCACAGGAAGGACATTGTAGTTCAATAGGTCCAGGTATCACATCCTCGAACTCTTCATCAAAGCCACTATCTTCTCCCATCCTTCTTAGAGCCACTGCTCCTCCTATCAAACCAACTACACCTACGAGGGCCCCTCCAATCAGAACATTACTACTGTAACCTTCAGCCTCAGATTCATCACCCCTACCAGTACCACCAGAATCAGATATGGAAACATCTACATTATGCGTATCTTCTCCTCCTCTAGAATCAGTTACAGTGAGTATAGCGATGTATTGTCCAGGTTCATTGAAAACCCTCTCGAATGTCTTTGAATATTTGTCACCCAATAGGTCGATGTCCTTACCACTGGGTCCTATCAGTCTCCATTGGTAAGTCAAGAGAGTGTCGTCTCCATCAGGGTCAGTTGATCCATCAGCTGAAAAGGCGACGGTTTCTCCAGTTTTACCAGATTTAATGACATCACTCCAGGGCGACGTAGCTGTAGAACCAATAAAAATGGCTGCAGCACCCACTGCAACAGGAGGAATGTTTGTTGCCCTATAGACCGTTATTTCTAATGAGTCAGACCATGTGCTAGCAAGTATATCTTCATTGTCTCCCGTTGGAGATATCTCACGAGCCATAAGCTGCGCCATGTAAGTTCTCCCCTCAGAACCTTCAGTTAAAGAATAATTGTAACCATTACCGGAGACACCACTATCTTTGCTTTCGAGTAGTTCACCATTGTCCAGTTTGAAGAAACGTATAATTCCAAACCGATCTCTTAGTACTTCCTCACCACTGCCTTGTTGTAATGTTCCACCATTAGGTCCATTGAAGAATGCATTACGGTAAAGTCTTACGGTTTGACCCTCACTCACCCAGTCTGAATAAACACCATCACCAAAACTGAAACGGTATTCTAGTTCAGCTCGGTCGTCAGGGTCATAGGATTGTGTAACGTCAAACGTCACAAAACCACCTGCTGGAACATCAGTTATATTAGAACTGAGGATTGCAACAGGCTGAGTATTCGCCTTGACCTCTACAGAGAGTATCGTCTCGGTTGATTCCTTGCGTCTTTCATCTCTGACCATGACCTTTATTTCTTTAGTTCCAGGGTTTGAGAAACTAAAATCCCAAGTATAATCATCAACCCAAGACGTCCAACCATTTTCGTTAGAGTAGTACCGATATTCTAGATCTGCGATTCCGTCAGTATCGTCTTCTGCACCGTCCGTAGTCTCATTATCATATGAGTTCCCAGCATCCACTCTGATGGATTCATCTACCCAAACTACGCTGCTGTCCAAAGAAGCAGAGACGATTGGCCAATCATTCGGTATTTCCTCAATCTCTATGGTTGTGAAATCCTTGTTGTTACTGAAACGTGTTTCCTGACGGGGAGAGTTGGTATCTTCGGCTAGCCCATATATCTCATGATATCCTGGAGTTGTTTGGATTCCATACCACGTTATCTCGAAAGATGCAGATTCGCCCTGACTGAGCGTCTTACAACCCTCACGTTGACCAGTTTCTGCTGCATCACAGCTAAATTCAGTTATTTTATTTCCATCAGCGTCAGGATCTCCATCATAGACTTTGACACGCCACTTGGAAGTATCTGCACCCCCATAATTCTTGACCGTCATGTTGAAAACGATGTCCTCATCCTCATCTGGATTCTCTGGTGTGTAGATGATATCAACACCCTCAATTGCTAGATCTGGTTTGTCGGTCTGACCTTCCGTTGTAAATAGCCAAAAGTAAGCCAAACTTCCGATAGCCATTTCCATTGGTCCATCATTATCCACATTTCCGATTGCTATTCCTCCATAGTGGCCAGCATTACCAGAAAGTGCGCTTGTTTTAGCTTCAAAGTCCTCAGTTTCCCCATCATAGATGAAGATCTCACCTCCAGAGGTACCATAGATTAATTCAGCAAATCCATCACTATCGAAATCACCGGTTTTGATTCCCCATACCGAAGAACTATCGACGGACTTGGAATATTCAACACTGTGGGAATCTCCATCATAAACTGCCATTTTAGGTTTGTTTTCTCCCTTTTCACCAGTGCCGACGAGAATCTCTTCATCTCCATCATTGTCTACATCACCAACACCTATTCCATAGGCATAGTATCTACCAGTGTCTATTACTGAACCATCAATCGAATAAGATCCTCCCGTTCTTTGATAGACTCTAACCTCACCAGATTCTTCTTCGCCTTCTCTATCGTCTCCACCAGTTCCCACTACCAGTTCGTTTGTACCGTCTCCATCAGGATCACCACTGTCAATTCCACCGACTATCTGCCCCAAATCGGTAGATTCCCATTCTTCTGAATAACTGGAACCTCCATATCCATAAACTCTAACATTTCCATGAAGGGAGGTGGTTCCAGCAGTTGCACTCTCTATCTCCAAATATCCTGAGGCGATTCCAATTTCAGGATACGTTGAACCATCAAGTTCAGATATCGTGATTCCTAAGGCAGTATCTATGTTTCCACTTTGGTAAGCTTCCACGATATTACTTCCGCTTCTTTCGAAAATGTACAGATAACCTTCTGCACCATCTCCATCCTCTCCCTTTGGCTCTCCAATAGTACCAGTACTAATCGCAATTTCGTTATCACCGTCGTTGTTCAAATCACCTACAGCAATTCCAATAGCTGGTCTGTCCAGGACAGGACTTATCCAGTCAGTTTCGTAAGTTTTACCATCAAAAGCAAAGACTTTTCCAGAGTTCGAGCCGACAAGTACCTCTAAGTTATCATCATCATCGATGTTACCCATTGCAATAGCGTAGTTCTTTCCACCTTCGAGACTGTAGACCTTCTGATCACCGTTGCTACCAGCCTCACTCTTCCAAGCCATAGAATGCTCAGATTGAGAAGTAACTTCCCAACCGACCAATACTCCCGAATCACTACCATGAATAATCCATGGCTTGTCTGGGCCATTCATTGCGATTGTGACGCCAGCACCAGTGTTCATTGGATATCCTCCATACCACTCTTGATGCGTCGTAAGACTGGATCCAGCTAGACTCATTATTCTGATGTTTCCACTTCCATCAGCAACAACAAGTTCTTCGTTACTGTTTCCAAACAAGTTTGCGCTTGCTAATCCATATCCACTGTTTACGTCAGCGTCATCCACACGAGCGTCCCTATCACCATCAATAAACACAGTTATCTTGTTCTGTTGAGGAACTATCAACTCATCGATATCATTTCCATTCAAATCAGCAGATATCATGCTGTAACAGAGACTGTCAGCACCACTGCTTCCATCCATATCATATTTCCACTGCAAGTCTTGAGTTACACCGTCGAATACACCTACCCATCCTTCTTTACTTCCAACAGCCACTTCTATGGCTTCATCATCATCAAATTGCCCGAATGTAAGTCCCCAAGTGTTTTCGAGTGTTCCTCCACTGGTCTTGGATCCAACATCCATATACCATTCAGCTTCATCTGAAGTGACGTCTCTTCCAACGTAAATTTCTGGAGTTTTGGTATCAACTACCCACAAGAATCCTCTATCTGCACTCATCGCTAGTTCAGCCCTATCATCCCCATCGAGATCGCCCATTGCTAGTCCATATGGCCATCCTTCGGTCCACTGAGTGTGAGACCATGAAATTCCTGAAGACCAGTTTGCTTCAGCTAGGAGAGATATCCCATCGATAATCTTGACCTTGCCAGAATCCGCATTCCAGTTGTAACCGATAGCAATCTCCAATTGCTCGTCATCATCTATTTGTGCGATTTCCATCCCTTTTACAGGACCGCCCATGTCAACGGACTGAAATATTTCGGTGAATGCATTGGCACTGGCGTTCCAGTCCATAACGTGAACAAATCCTTGAGAATTTCCAAATATTAATTCATCCTCACCGTCCGCGTCGATATCTGCGCTCTTTATCGAGTTAAGTGCCCCAGTTCCAGTTCCAATTCCAGCATGCCACTTTTCGCTTAGATATCCTGTATCTGTGTCTGTTCGAGCATCATTTGCACCCTCTACAGTTATTGCAGGAGCTATTGCTGACAGCAAAAATACGACGGCAAGTGTTACGGCTTTTCCTGCATCCATGATTAGTCATGGAAAAAAGAGACTATATCAAAGTTATGACATAATGTCAAAGACATTATGGTTCATTCCTTTGACAATTTGCCCATCATTCTACTTCTGATTTCTTTGGTATTCATGCCTGCAGTATCAATTCCTAGTCTTTCAGCTGAAGCCCTCACTCGTTCTTTTTCCGTTACTTCACCACTCCCTAAACTGGAACTATGCCCTCTGAATTCACGATATGCTTTACCGATAACTCGAGCCGCCTCCATCACTTTTTGAGGACCTAGGAAGGCCCATAACAGAAAAACAATGACAACTAATTCGAGGAGCCCAGGGCCGTTCATGAACTGGTCAGGGCTTGTTCCAAATAAGCCTTCATCTCAGCCTGATTTTCCGCACTAATCCCAAAATATTCCATGAACGCTTCAGTCACGCTCAATTCGAATGTCCTTCCTTTACTCTCCCGACTAATCATACCCAATTCTAGAAGTTCACCAACGTGTTCATAGACCTTGTCACCCAGTTTGTATTTCAACTCAGTCTGCAACATTGGCTGTTCATGAGCTATCAGTGCCAAGGTTCTAAGGAGATAAGAGGGTATTTCCTGTGGCGCTAGTCTCCTTCCATACCCAATCGCTTCAGCCTTAAGTTGTAAGGCATATTTGTGACCAAGTTTGACAATTTCCAAAGCCCCTTCACGCGTCTTGTATAATTCGGCGAGAGCTTCCAATGCTCCAAGAGCTTTGTTGCGAGAAAGTCCAGTGGCTTCTGCGGTTTCCGTTGCGTCAAGCGCTCTTCCAGCAGAGAAGAGTGCAGCTTCTACAGCCATCAATTCATTCATCCGGCACTCTCCAGATTCTTGACATAGATACTGTGACTCTCAAGATCCTTTTGAATGATATCTATACGACCTTCTCTTGCGAGGAACAACGAACCAACAAAAGTTCGTACTACACTTGCTTTCTCAGGCCTATCCAATAGATCTCCAATAGGTATCGGTTTACCATTGAATTCGTTAATTCTTTGCCAGACTTTTTCTTTGTAGTGACTAGGATCATCGTTGTGTAATCGTTCTCCGATTCTGTCAGCCACTTCAGATAATACAGCCTCCCTAGCTTCACGTAATTGTTTTCTGCGTTCTAGTCTTGCCTTCCTTTCCGCTTCAGCATTCCGTGCATCTTCCAATGCACCTACCAGTTCCATCAAAGTGACCCTTCTTTCTCCTCTGAAAAGAACACTTTCCTCTATTGGAGGTTCGGCACAATCATCTAGTTGTTCTGCATATGTCGGTTCCCAACCAAAGTCAAAGTCTACCCATTCGGGTTGTGGTTCAGGTATTGGCTCTGTGGCCTCTATGGCACCGTTTGCTCTTAGTCGGAGAACATCCCAGGCCCAGCCAAGTACAGAACCTGCTAACGGTAAATCCAAATCGTCGTCATTTAGTGCATATTTCTGGTATTCTTGTATCAGATGTTTCAAGTCCAGTGACCAAGGATCTAGCTCATGTTCCTTAACCAGCATGAAAAGGAGAGTCACACTTCTGGTGAATGGATCTTCTATAGTAGAAACCTCAGCAGCCGAACTTGCAGAACCTGCAATCTCTATGTAATTGTCAATTCTTTCAGCATCAACGCCAATCATAGCTTTGTGGAATAACAAGTGGTTGACAACTTGAGTGCTCAAGCGCTCACCTCAGCTTCAGTCGGTAATGATGTCAGGAAAGTCTCTACGTCTCTTATTTGGTGCAAGTGAGACACTCCATTATCATCCATGAATACTCCAATAACATTGTCCGCTTCACGGAGAGCAGCATGGTGTAAGCTCACAACCAAGAATTGCGCCACATTTGCCTGTACAGCAATGGCTCTCCCGATATGCTCCGTATTAACACCATCTAGATTCTGATCTGGTTCGTCAAGTAGATAGAATGGACTTGGATCATAACCTTGAATTGCAAATATGAACGCCATAGACACTAGCGATTTCTCACCACCAGACAAAGCCTCTACAGGATACAATTTCTTTCGAGGCATTCTGGCTTTTATTGTTACGCCTCCCTCGAATGGAGATTTTTCATTCTCAAGTACCAGCCATGCTTCCCCTCCTCCAGTTATTTCCTTGAAAGAGGTCTTGAAACTCTCTCCAATATTGTTGTAGACTCCCATGAACTTGGACTCCTTCTTTTCTGAGATTTTCTTTTCCAAGACATCGAGTCTCCTCACTTCATCATTCAATTGCTTGCGGTGCTTTTTGATCTCATCGAACCGTTCAGCTTCTTGGCGGTAATGCTCCAACGATAGCATGTTGACGTTGCCTAGCCTATTTCGATCTCTCTCTAGGCTTTCTTTTTGTGTCTCCAATTTTTCCCTATTCGGAACATTTTGTGGAGTCTTTGTACCTTCTGGAATACGGTCTTTTGCATCTATCAGTTTAGGTTCACGTGTGGCAATTTCCACTTTAAGGTCATCCATTGCATGTTTTCGGCTGCGTCTGAGTTCTTGCTTTGTGGCAAGTTCAGCCTTCATTTCAGTTAGAATATCATGTAATTCATCCCTTTCGTCCCGTAATCCTTTCAATTCTTTGAATTTTTCATGTTCTTCTTTTCTGAGCGCCTTCAACTTCTTGTCCAAATCTTTTGCTTTCTTATTCTCAGATTTGAGGCTTTCCTGTAATTCTTTCTGCTCTTTCTGATTGATATCAATTTCACCTTTCAGACGACCGACTTCAGATTTCATGCCATCAGTCTTGGCATTCATTGCAGCCATGTTTGCCTGTCTGTCAGATAAATTCTCACGGGTTGAATCTAGTTCAGATTGTAATTTTCCAATTACTTCCGAGGACTTACCTCCTGCCACAGCTTGCAAATCTTTTGTTGCCTTACTTATTTCGTTTGCAATACTATTGATATCACCATCTAGCTTCTCCAGCAATCCACCTCTTTCGATTATCTCCCCCTGAAGTGCTTCTACCACACCTTCACGAGATTTCAATGCTTCTTCAGATTCTTCATATCTTTTCTTAATCTCTCCAGCACGTCCATCATAATCAGTAACTCGAGTCTGGAATGCCGCCCTTTCACTCTCAAGTTCTTGTCTACTAGTAGCTAATTGACCAGCCTCTCCCACCAAATCACTCAATTCAGCAGAGAGTTGTAATTTTTCAGCCTCAAGAGTCTTGATGCTACTTCTCAATTCGTCTATATCATCACGCTCAGAGGTACCGAAGTGAATTCCAATTCTTGGTGCAGAACCGCCAACTAGCGCACCTCCACTTTCCAACAATTCACCCTGTAGAGTAACCATCCTTCCTTTACCTAGGTATTCCCTAGCATAATCCAGAGATTTCATAATCACTGTATCTCCGAAGACGTTACCAAAAGCATCTTTGTAACGAGGATCAAAGTTAACTAGGTCCTGAGCAAAACCAATAGCGCTATCTTTCTTTGATATCAGAAGCGCATGAGCACTGGGTTTGTATGAATGTATTTTATTCAATGGTAGAAAGCGAACTCTACCGATATTGTTTTTCTTGAGGAAAGCAATTGCTTCTGCAGCTGCAATATCATTCTCAGTAACGATTGACTGTAATCTCGCTCCAGCCGCTACTTCTAGGGCAGTTGCATATTTCTCATCAACTCTTCCGAGTTCTGCAATAGTACCTATAATTCCGTTTAGTTTTCCTTCATCACGACACTGTAGTACGGCCGTCACTCCTTTTGCATATCCGCCGAATTCTTCCTTGGCCCTCTGGGCAGCTTCCTGTGAAGCCAATTTCATTGATTCATCACGCAATTTAGCTTCAATACGTGAGAGATTATTTTGATGAGATTCTATTGTTTCAAGAGCTTTTTTGTGTTTAGTCTTTATTTTGTCTAGATTCTTGGCCGTGGATTCACGCCCAATCTCTAGATCTTTTAATTGGAAATCAGCTTCCTTGACATCAGTTTCGATTGAATCTAGCCATTGTTTCGACCGGGTAACTTGTTCTTTGGCACTCTCAAGTTGCAATCCAAGTTGCTCCTTTTCTCCCTCTAGGCGATGCCTCTGCATTTCCAATTCACCAGCATCTTTCCTAAATTCTTCCAACCTATCTCTTTGACTAGAAACTGCTTTTGAATCACTAGCTGCAGCACCCTCCATTTCACTTAGTCGAGTTACTTTGGCCTTGACCTGACTTTCAAGTTTCTTAACTTCTTTAGTAATCTTTTCCAGCTCTTTTGTCAATCCCTTTAGTTCATTAGATGCAATCTTATGTTCTTCGACCAGTGTCTTTCTTACACTTTCTAATTCTTGCAAATCATTACTCGCAGCGTCTGAATTTCTCTCAGCTAAAGCATGGGCTACTCTGACCTGATCCAGTTCTTCCTGTAATTCTCTTGCTTTATCTCCACCAGAAACTGCAATATTCTTTTCCACAGCCTCAAATTGGTTCTGATTTTCCTCAATTTGTTTTTTCCTTTGAGTCTGCTCCTTCTCTAATTTCTCTAATTCTTTTGTATACTTCTCAACAACTTCTCTTCGTGATCCAATCTCAGCTTCCAAATCGAACACGGTACGGAAACGATTAAGCAATTCATTCTCTTTTATCTCTTCTATAATCTTCTCCAGTTTCTCAGCATCTCTCTTCTCCCTTTCTAGTTGGTTCAAGTTGCGTTTGGATTCTTTTGCACGTTCATTAAGAAGGGAAACATCCGCCTCTACGGAACTGCGGGCGCTTCTTGTCTTTCTAAGCCTGTTATCGTATGCAGTTATTCCCGCTACGTCCTCTATTTTACGCCTTCTTTCAGTACCTGACATGAGAGAAGTTTGAATTACATCACCCTGTTGGATTATATTGTAACCAGTAGCGTAAAGTCCAGCTCTTGAGAAGAGAGCCTCGAATTCACTCGCAGAGGACTTCACCCCATCAATTTGATAATAAGTAACAGTATCATTTTTACGTAGTCTGATACCTTTGGTGAACGTCACATGGTCCTTCTCTATGGCTAGGAAGCGATCACTGTTATCGAATACCATAGATACTTTACATGCTTTAGGCCCAGTTTTCTTCTTGTTTCCTTCCTGATACCCATTAATCAGCTGTTTTAATTTACGTGCTCTTAGGATCTTTGTAGATCTAGAACCAAGAATGAAAAGAATAGCATCAGTTATGTTGGATTTACCTGAACCGTTAGGGCCAGTTATACATGTGAACCCAGGTCCGAGAGGGACGGTGACGTGGCCTTTGAAGGATTTAAAATTCTCGAACTCAAGTTCGAGAAGCCTCAATCAGAAGGCCTCCAGTTGAGCTTGTCGAGGTGAGAGGCGCAAGGCGCCTTTGTCACCATCAACAGTTGGTCTGTGTTGTTCTCTATAGACATTCCAGAAACTTCCAATTAATTTTGTACGATCTCCGCGGTCTCCAGCCACTAGGCCAGAAAGGTATGCGGAGCGATCTTCTTTCTTCCATTTTGTGGGTGAAAGTCCCGCGCGCATAAGCATCCCATCCAAAATCAGCCTTCCAACCAGACCGTTTCCTGATTCAAATGGTCTGACTTGCTGAAATCTGTGATGGAAAAGTACAGCTCTTTCGAATGGGTGCAATGGAGAGGGGTCATGCCACCATTGTAGCAACCCGTCCAATTCATCCTCTACTAAAACTGCTGGCGGAGGCATGAATGCAGAACCAGGAAGATTTGCAGAATCCTCCCTTAGAACTCCACCTTTTCCAGTACCTTCGAATAAATCTTGGTGTAACTTCAATATGTTCCTTTTGTCCAGCCTTGCAACACGATCTGTGATTTCTTCATGCAACCTTCTTAATGCTAGAGCCTCCAGAACTTTTGAAAGCGGTACGCCAGAAGGCGCTCGATCATGCTCAAAAATCGCTTCTATATTTTCAGAGGGTAGAGGATTGGATGACAGTGCCATGTTACCACTAATGGTCTGGACGCTGTTCAGTGATGACAGTTGAGCTCTTTCTCCTGGATTCTGAAGGCGATTAAGCGCCCGATTCAGGAATCTCATTCTTTCCATACCCTGAATCTCTTCTTTCTTGAGATATGGTGTTCTGTAAGTTTCCGATGACATTAGAGCCATACGCTCAATCGCAGCTAATTCTAATTCTACAGTGTGTCTCTGTTTCAACTGTTCTAATTCACTCTCATTTGGCTCTTCCGAGCCAAGGTATCTTTGGACCTTTTCTACACGCCCATCATACTTGAAAGACTTGACAAGGTAGTAGTATTGCTGACCTCGTGTAGTCTTCTTTGTTAGATACACCATAAGTATGCTTCTTATTGGTTCCACCTTTTAAAGTTTTTCCATAGAAGTGTCTAAGCTAAATCTACGGTCTGAACCACTTTTTTCATCAAAAAATAAATAGGTGGAACAGCACATTTTAATCTCTCTTGTTTTAACATTTTATAGACGATGCTACTATCAAAATATGGTGGTAGTTCTTTTCGTTTGCACCGGGAATGCAGCACGCTCTCAAATGGCTGAAGGATTGCTAAAAAACATAAAATCTGATTTGGTTGTTCTAAGTGCTGGTACTAAACCGGAAGGACTTAGCCCTCTAGCGGTCAAAGTTATGCAAAAAATAGGTATTGACATATCAGATCAAACATCCAAACACATCGATGATATCTCTTGGAATGAAGCAGATTATGCGATTACACTTTGTGGTTCTGCAAACGAGACTTGTGTAACTATGAATTGGCCCGAAAAATGCAACCGTGAACATTGGCCAATCGATGATCCGAGGTCTGAAGATGAATATATAAATGCAAGAGATGAAATAAGGGACAGAATAACAGAATTCGTTAATCACCTCATTTAAATCCACAGATTAACGTATGCGTTATCTTCATGAAAAAAGCTTAGTATTATATATCGTCCTTTCGTCATTACACGTATATGAAGCAAATCTACGCACTAATAGTAATGCTCATGATGGCTAGCGTTGCCTTTACAGGCTGCGTTAGTGACGACGAGGAGGACACAACCGAAACCGTCGAAGAAACTACAGAGGAAACCACTGAAGAGGAAACTACTGAAGAGGAAACCACTGAAGAAGAAACGACTGAAGAAGAGGAAACTGTCGATCCCGTAGGAGAGGAGTCAACTAGCACCCTCGACGACATAATTGCCGCAGGTACAATGAAGTGTGGTGTGAAAACATCACAATTCGGTATGGGATACTTGGCCGATGACGGAACCCGTTCCGGTCTTGATATCGAATACTGCAGAGCTCTAGCAGCTGCAATTGGATTGGACCCAGATACAGACATCGAGTATGTTCTGGCAACTGGTTCAAACCGATTTGAACTTTTGGCATCTGGTGACATCGACGTTTTGATACGAACCACGACCTGGACAACCAGCCGTGATGCAGATCTAAACGCTGACTTCGCAGGAATTAATTTCTACGATGGTCAGGGAATGCTCGTTAACACAGATGCGCAAGCAGCCAGTTCCGTAATGGACTTGGATGGAGCAACTGTGTGTGTTGGTATTGGAACAACTACCGAGGGTAACTTGGCAGATTATTTCGAAGTCAACAACCTTGCTTACACTGCTGTAAACTCAGCTGATGCAGACGCAGCCAAGGCATCCTTCACAAATGAAGAATGCACAGCTTGGACTGGAGACATGTCAGCTATGGTCGCACAGAAGTGGGGTTTGGAACAGTCTAATGATGGAGCAGGCCCAGGATTCACAATGTCGATTATGCCTGAACTAATGTCTAAGGAACCACTCGCTGCAGCAACTCGTGATAACGATGATGACTGGAACGATGTCGTAACTTGGGTATGGTATGGTATGTTGACCGCTGAGGAAATGGGAATAGACAGCACCAACTATGGTGATGCTGACCTATCCAATCCATCTCTCAATCGTTTGTTGAACAGCACTCTTGGACTTGGTACCGAGGCAAACCCATTGGCACCAACTTGGATGCAGTCAGTACTAGCTACCTCTGGTAACTACTACGAAGCCTATGACAGATCATTCTGTGACGGCGACGGCACAATGTCCAACTGTTTAATTGACAGAGCAGGAACCCAGAACGCACCACATTGGGCTGGCGGACTTCAGTACGCCCCTCCAATGAGGTAAGGATCTAACTGAACTAATTCTATTAGTCGTTAGATAGTAAGGGAAAACCCCGGGTTCATTCCCGGGGCCCCCCACATTAAAATGCACCTTTCTCTGCACGGTGAGAGAGTTACCTAATGTCGGAGGAAGAGAGAGATTCAGAATCGGATAAGATTGAAAAGATTGGTCAATCATCGGTTCCCGTTAATCCTAATTTTTTTGGAAAACAATTTCTTAGGGTAAAGAATTTTTTTGGAAAACAATTTCTTAAGGCGCAGGATGATCCTTTCCAGTTTTCACTTCAAACTTTAGTTTGGTTTGTTCCGATTTACATATATTACATAGTAGCAGATGAATTTGTACGACAGTCATTGCTTAATCTAACTAAAGGCCGTATACAAGACCTAGATCTTCCTTTTGTACTCCTTGATGAGGCAGTAGATCCTTACACCACGTATGTCACAGCCTTTCTTTCCTTCGCAGTCGTTTTTGGAGTTTACAGTCTTGGCGCAGGTAACCTGACTCCTAGGCAGTATGATATTCGTGCCCAATTACTTGCATTGTTGGCAGCCTTGCCTTTCATATCGTATTTTGTTTTGCATATAATGTGGTTGAAAGAGAACGACACATCTTGGTATTTTGATCTTCTTTTTATGGAAGAAATGTCAGGTTTTACGTTGAGTAATGAATGGCCATTTGAGACAGTTCTCCAAGATTCTCGCTGGGCTTTCTATAGAGTTGGCTTATACAATGCGATACGGGTTGTTCTCCTGAGTATATTTGGTTGTACTATTCTTGGAATCTTCATTGGAGTATCACGTCTCTCCAGAAATCGAATGTTATCTGGTTTAGCTGAATCTTATGTTGAATTTTTCAGGAATATGCCACTTGTGGTTCAATTATTTTTCCTGTATACAGTTGTTCTTGGAGCGAATTTACCACCGTTCAGTGAAATACAAGAAAAGACAATAATGGGATGGCTGTACTGGAGTAACAGAGGGATTGTTGTACCAGATATGGGAATAGAGAACATGTCTCTGTTCCTTGCTGCGATTGGAGTTTTCCTTGCGGCACGAATATACATACGTTTTACAGAAAGGCTGCCTCCGGAAGATTCAGACACGCCTCCAGCAAGTACTCCTATCTTAGTAGATATATTATTCTCAACTTCACTTATAATTATTATTTATGGAATGTTCAATATTGTCGAGTGGAGATACACTGTAAATCCAGCAGATTCAGACGGAACTTTAGGAGATTTAGTCAGTAGATTTCTACAGTCTTTCTTTGAGGGAATTTCTGAGAAAGCCCCTTTTTCAATGTTCATGCTTGGTCTCTTTCTTGTCACAGTTAGTGCATTAGCTACCTTCAAATTAGATGAACTTGGGATGAATACTTTCACTACTGACGATTCGCCTGAAGGTTTGCAAAAGCGTACAATGCTTTGGGCTGCCGTTATTGTTGTGATGGTGATCCTCCTTCACCAATCAATATGGTTTGTCCAGCCAAATCTCCTTACTGAAAGAGAAGTGATTGATGAAGGTGAATTGGTTAAGGTTTATGATATGGATAAACCAGGTGCCGAGAGAGTAATTTACGAGGGCATTGCAGGTTCATTTGTCATTAATGGTTCCACCAATCCAGAGGATTCTGTAGATGGTATTTACGTACACATGAAGGGAGTATATGTTGGTGGGAGAGACGGAGGATCTAATGCAGTACACGGTAATAATACTTGGAATCTGACCGAATCTGACTGTGAACAAGTAAAAAACTTCACACTAATTAACAATGAAACCGAAGAACAAGTCTTTATTCCCAAATGCAACTATATTGAGGATAAAACCATAGGTCCTCCTGGAAATCAATGGATAATTATTGGTTTTCTATGCACAGAAGGTTGTCCAAATGGGAATTATACTTGGTACACTGGTGGTAGTGTGTATGTGCAACAATTGGGCTGGGGTCTTTGGTCTTTTGAAGATGGAACTAGTCAGTCTATATCTTCAATGTTCTTGACGCTATGGATTGGCCTTACGCTATACACTACAGCTCAGGTTGCAGAGATTGTCAGAGGTAGCATTCAGTCTCTACCACGAGGACAAGTTGAGGCCGCAATATCTATAGGACTTTCACCCTTCCAGCGTCTAAGATTGGTTATTCTTCCTCAAGCGTTGAGAAGCATGATCCCTTCTTTAACCAATCAGTACCTCAATTGCTGGAAGAATTCCAGTCTTGCCCTTATCGTTGGTTTTAGTGATTTCTATGCCGTTTTCAATACCATTGTCAACAATGCAGGTCAAGCAGTTCCAGTATTCATAATGATTCTTCTAACCTATCAAGCCGGTAGTTTGACTATCTCAGCCATAATGAATTACATTAACAGCTCAGTAACGAAGGTGAAAATTTGAGCTTTAACCTAATTTTACTAATCATGTTCATATTTGTAATAATACCGGAATTACTCCGTAAATATGCAAGTTCGGTGTTTGACAACCAGTTGAATAAGTGGCCAGATATACCGACTATTTTGAAAGTCTTTGATCGCATTCCTCAAATCAAACTCAATATCCCATATATGCCTTTGACTAATGCTCACATTTCTTTATTTTTCGGAGTTCTGTTCATATATCTTTCACATCATATGTCTTCCCCTATCCCAGAGATTATATCATTGATATTCTTTGCTTACCTAGCTCATCTTTATCAAGATGAATTATTCGATACTTTTTGGAATTCAATTATCACACTTTTTTCTTTCTTTGTTATTTACAATCTTATTTCTGGAATAATAAATTTTGTATTTGTAGAGACTGATTGGAACATAATATGGAGAAATAGAAGGACGATATTGGTTGGCCCTACTTTTGTAGATCCTGCTACAGGTCATGAGATTTGGCGTTTGTGGCCTCCATTTTACTTCTTGATGGCAATTGTAGGGGCAGCTTATGGAATGCTTGGAGAGAAGAAGAGCAAATTCTTCATCCCTTATTCAATTTTTGGTCTTGTATGTCTAGCATTCTTATGGCAAGAACAGGATTACTATTCTGGATTTTATGATGAGACAGTAAGTACTAGAAATTACGACCCCATGCTTTCCACAATCCTATTGCTTGGTGGTTTAGCTTTAGGCGCAGGATGTTTCCATTTAGTTCATTCATATTACAAAGATGCAGAAGAGTATAGAATCAACTATTTCCAGAACATTCTAGTTTCTCTGACAATCATTGCCTTTATTGCAACAATATTGATTCTGGATCCTCCTGGAGATGACGGCGTCAAACCGTCTGGTTGGGGTGGCTTAGTTCTCAATCTTATTTTCGCCACGGCTGCGATAGTAGTGGGCTTTGGTGTAGGTGTGTGTTTAGCGTTTGGCAGACGCAGTAAATTGCCAGTATTTTGGATTCCAAGTGTTGCAATTATAGAACTGGTACGATCAGGACCACTTATTGCTTGGTTATTCTTTGCTCAAATCCTCGTACCAGACATAGTCAATCCAGTATGGGAAGCAGATATCGCATCCCGTGTAATTCTAGTTCTTTCACTATTCTTTGGCTGTTATCTTGCTGAAGCTCTTCGTGGAGGTCTGCAAGCCATACCTCATGGACAATATGAGGCTGCCACAGCTTTGGGCCTGAGCCCCGTTCAGACCAAATTACAGATAGAACTCCCACAGGCAATAAGAACCACTTTACCAGCGATTGTTAGTCAGATGATTGGAATGCTTAAAGACACATCACTGGTCTTCTTCTTTGGAATATATGATGCCTTTAGGGTTGCTAAGGACCTCCCAGCTCAACCCGATTTCATAGGACAGCATGAACAATCACTGCTTTTCGTAGGCATGATTTTCTGGATATTATCTTTCTACCTTTCAAAAGTTTCAAGACGTATAGAGAAAAACCTTGGATTAGGAAATGAAGGTGGAGGCGAGGCAACATGAGCAAACAGATTATAGTGACAGAAGGCGTAACCGTCAGTTTTGGCGACTTTCAAGCGTTGAAGGGTATAGACGTAGAGATAATGCAAGGCGAGATAATTGTTATTCTTGGACCTTCTGGCTCTGGGAAATCCACATTCATCCGTACTCTTAACCGACTACAGCCACATGATGGAGGCAAGGTTATAGTTGATGGAATAGAATTGAGTGAGGATACAACAGTAGCAGACTTGAAGCACGTTCGTTCAGAGATCGGCTTCGTATTTCAGAGCTTTAATTTGTTCCCACATTTGACAGTATTGGAGAATGTTGCTTTAGGTCCACAGAAAGTCAAGGGAATGACCAAAGGTGAAGCTGAAGAGATAGCTATGAGATTACTAGAGAGAGTAGGTATTCCAGAACAGAAGAACAAGTATGCTTCGGCTTTGTCTGGAGGTCAGCAGCAGCGTGTTGCCATCGCTAGAGCATTAGCTATGGATCCAAAGATCATGTTGTTCGATGAACCGACCTCAGCACTTGATCCTGAAATGATCAAAGAGGTTCTGGACGTTATGATAGATCTTGCAAGACGAGATATCACGATGATTGTGGTAACTCACGAAATGGGATTTGCCAAGGAAGTTGGAGATAGAGTAATGTTCTTTGATGAAGGCCATCTGGTCGAGGAATCAACACCAGACGTATTCTTTGATAATCCAGTGGAAGAAAGAAGTAAATTATTCCTAGAACAGATATTGTAGTTCTACAATTCCCGAGGAAGGAGTAATTCTTCTAGGACCCAGTTGGATTCGTTCTTCCACGATTCATCTGGATTTTTTATGGTAAGTAATGCTGTGGCCGCAGTAGGCATTCTATGCCATTCACCGCACAGATAAGCTAGGAAATCAGCACAACCTGGATTATGTCCAAGAATCATTATTGTTTCACATTCAGGATTATCAGGAAGGTTTTTCAGAATCTTTTTGGTTCCACTATGGTAAAGTTTACGGGAATATTTGACTTCCACACCCTCAATATGCTTACTCATTCGTTTCCAAGTTTCTTTGGTTCTTTCGGAATCACTAGAATATAGTTTGCTAGGTATCCACTCCAGTCGAATCAGTTCCTTGGCAACCTTGACAGCTGCCTTGCGCCCCCTTTTGTTCAAGGGCCTTTCATGGTCACTGAGATCATGATATTTCCATGAACTTTTAGCGTGTCTCATTAGTATAAGTCTAGTAATCATTGATTCTCCATTTTTGCCGAATAATTTATGGCTGCTTCAGATATATCTGTTGAATATGCAATGGTCCTCATAATAGCATCCATAGCTATTGAGAATTCAAGAGGATGTTCCATCTCCTTCTTGTATCTATTTTCAAAGTATTTCTGAGCTTTTTGTACAGTTTTCTTTCCTATATCAATTACAACAGTAGCTTTGCGTGGATTATTATTGATAAAACTCTTCATGGAATCCTTCATTATCTCACCAGCTTCTTTCGCTAGGGGTAGCATTTTCCTTCCAGGAATTTGTCCTGCCACATATCCTATTTCGGCAAGCCTACAAGCATGATCTGCAATCCTTTCCAGATAACGTGCAACATTCGAATAAACAACACCTTCGAATGAAGAAGCCTGTAATTGCCGAGACAAACCAGGATTCTCGAGCATCATGTTGAATTGCCTTTCAATAAACCATTGTAATTTGTCAGCTTCTTTGTCTCTATCGACAACATCTGCAGCTAAATCCTCCGAACCCTCTAGAATAAGGATAGAATCATTATACATAGCACTAACAATCCTGTACAGTCTCTTGATTGCTCTTCTGAATGGCAAGGCACCAGGATTAGACATATCAGTAAGGATTGCTTGACTCGCTTCCTCCTCTATTATTTCTAAACCGATGACGCTTGCTGAGAATTTGCGTATGGTTTTCCTTTCCTTCACAGTCAATCTAGGTTTTCCTACTACTTTTATTTCTGTGTTTCCGGCTAGATAGCTGCCAATTAGATCTCTGAAAAGATGTTGACTTTTTTCATCATTACATTTTACAGTTGATATTTTCTTATTAGGATTAGAGTGGCCCGGATCAATAGTCATAGTGCCATTTGGTTGCTGCAGTAACTTGACTTCTGAACCCGAACCAAGTTTGTTTTTCTTAGCCCATTTTTTAGGTAATGAGACTATCAAAGTAGACCCCCCTGTTTTCTGTAATTTTCTACTTTCCATAATTTTCAGCCCCTTCTTGTGCTCATAGATATATATAGTCTATATATAATATTTAGCATATATTTATTTATGGGTGGTTAGAGCCTGTGATAATGTTTGGATTAGATCTAATGATTTTCCTAGCAATTTTGATTGCAGGATATATGGCCTGGAACATCGGAGCAAACGATGTTGCTAATGCGATGGGTACAAGTGTCGGCAGTGGTGCATTAACTTTCAGAAATGCAATCATTGCAGCGGCAATCTTTGAGTTCTTAGGGGCTTTTTTTGCAGGTGATGCAGTAACAGATACGGTAAGAAAGGGAATCTTAAATTTTGAAGAAGCTGACTTAGAGACATATTCAAATGAATTGAAATATGGATTTATTGCAGCTATGTTTGCTGCAGCTTTGTGGTTAACAGTTGCAACAAAATATGGTTTGCCTGTATCAACAACACATAGTATAGTCGGAGGAATCCTTGGTATTGGAATATATGTTGCACCAGACCATGTAGATTGGGAAGTAG
>CAYSOH010000005.1:17309-22426 GCA_964432625.1 uncultured archaeon | reverse complement strand
CTTACAGAAGGATCGTAATTTTCTTGAATAACTAAACTTGCACTTGTATGTTTTATGAATAAATGACAGACTCCTGTTTGAATGTTTGAATTCGAAACAAAATCCTGTATTTGACTTGTAATATCTAAAAAAGATTTGGGAGTTGTACGAATCTCCAGTGTTCCCTGAGACATCGCCATAGCAACTAATTAAGAGAGGCTCAAATAAGACTTCATGCTGACAATAATAGGCCTAGGACTAGGTGGCCCAAATTCAATAACAATGGATGGCGTCATTGCTCTTAGTTTATCAGACCATATATTCTATGAAACATATACTTCCCCAATGCACTCTGAAACATTAGAGTGGATCAAATTAAAATCCAGAATGGATCCTATACATCTCTCTCGAAGCCAAGTAGAAGAACCAAAAGAAATTATTGTATTAGCCAGGGAAAAGAATGTTTCTTTATTAGTTGTGGGAGATTCACTGTCAGCGACAACACACGTTAGTTTGCTTCTTGAATGTAAGAAAAACAATATTGAATATCAAATCATACACAATGCATCTGTTCTAACGGCAGTTGCAGGTGTTCTTGGCCTTCAACACTATAACTTTGGACCAGTAGCTACTTTAGTTCTTCCAGAGGGTGATTACAAACCAACGAGTCCAATAGATAAGATTAAGACCAATATGAAAAATGGAAACCATACTTTAGTACTGTTAGATATCAAAGCTGACAATCCTGGAAATAATCCTATTTACATGAAGGCGTCACAGGCTGCAGAACAGATAATAGAAGCTGGATTATCTAGTGAAATCAAAGTAGCAGCGGCTGCAAGAGTTGGCAGAGAAGATCAAAAATTGTGGTACGGAAAATTAAAGGTACTTGCAAAAACCGACCTAGGAAAAGAACCACACAGCTTAGTAGTTCCGTCTAGATTACACTTCACAGAAAAGGACTTCCTCGAGAGCCTATAACCATCGCTGTTTTAACCCCCTTTTGAACTGGTTCTGCCTAGATGCAGGGATGGATTGCACTAGAGAACGGTTCTGTTTTTTTTGGTGACTCATTTGGTTATCCAAAAACAGTAGAGGGAGAGCTCGTTTTCAACACATCAATGACGGGCTATCAGGAAGCTCTTACAGACCCCAGTTATGCAGGTCAAATGCTAATGTTTACATTTCCACAAATAGGAAATTACGGCTGTTCTCCAAAATATTATGAGTCTTCAAAAATTCAAGTTAATGCTTGCCTTGTCAAAGAATGGTGTCGGAAACCACACCAAGGTAAGATGAACCTGAATGAATGGTTAAATAATGAGGAAATACCTGGATTGGAAGGAATTGATACTAGGAAATTGACTATTATTACCAGAGAAGCTGGAACGCTACGGGCAGTAATCTGTACTGATGGAAAAATAACGCCAAAACAAGGTGTGAAGAAAGCACAAGGAATGTCATGGCCATCGGATTCAAATCTAGTCTCAATGGTTTCGACCAAAAGAAAATACAGTAGAGGGAAAAAAGGACCCAGAATTACTCTCTTTGACTGGGGTGTTAAACAGTCCATTGTAAAGAATCTAGCAAAAAAATGCCAAGTTACAGTAGTTCCATGGAATTATGATATAGAAAAAGTAAAGGCAACGAAACCTGATTTG
Source organism: uncultured archaeon (assembly GCA_964432625.1). GTDB lineage: Archaea > Thermoplasmatota > Poseidoniia > MGIII > CG-Epi1 > CG-Epi1. The sequence continues at coordinate 20,786 of CAYSOH010000005.1, read as the reverse complement.
GTTTTCATGAGTAATGGTCCTGGAGATCCGGATCATGAAGAAATGAAACCAGTTGTAGAAACTGTAAGGGAAATAGTAAAAGAAATACCAGTAGTAGGAATCTGTTTGGGACACCAAATTCTTGGACTTGCATTAGGTGGTGAAACATACAAGCTCAAATATGGACATAGAGGTGGAAATCAGCCTGTTAAAGAGATAAAAACCGATAATGTATACATAACCTCACAGAACCACGGATTTGCATTACATAAATTACCTAAAAAAGTAAATGAGACCTTTATCAATTTAAACGATGGAACATGTGAAGGTATAGAGTCTAAGAATTGTTGGTCTGTCCAATTCCATCCTGAAGCTGCCCCAGGTCCAATGGATGCTAATGTTCTTTTTGAACGTGTAACGAGGATGATAAATGGGTAAAATGAAAGTTCTTGTTCCAGGAGCTGGACCAATTATTATTGGGCAGGCTGCTGAATTTGACTATTCTGGATCGCAATGTTGTTCAGCATTGAGAGAGGCCGGACACACCGTAGTTCTTGTAAATTCGAATCCAGCAACAATCCAAACCGATCCAGAAACAGCAGATATAGTCTATATTGAGCCAATGACTGTTGAATCTCTGAGCAAAATAATAGAAAAAGAAAAACCAGATGCGATTATACCTGGAATGGGGGGTCAGACTGGTCTAAATCTAACAGTAGGACTTCACGAAGCTGGTGTTCTGAAAAAACACAAAGTAAAGATATTGGGATCCTCTCTAGAATCAATAGAAATGGCCGAAGATAGAGATCTTTTTAGAAAGAGAATGGAAGAAATAGGAGAACCTGTTGCTAAAAGTGGAATCGCGAATACAATCAAACAATCACTCAAACTAGCTGAGAAACTGAACTATCCAGTTGTTGTAAGACCTGCATTTACGTTAGGAGGTACAGGAGGAGGTATTGCTTACAATCGAGCCGAACTGGAAATTATAGCTGGAAGAGGGTTGGCCCTGTCTCCTGTAAAACAATTACTAGTAGAAGAATCCATTCTTGGTTGGCTTGAATTTGAATTTGAAGTTCTCAGAGATGAAGATGACAATGCAATCATCGTGTGTTCCATGGAAAATCTTGATCCAATGGGAGTACACACTGGAGAATCGATTGTTGTAGCCCCTGCGCTAACTCTACCTGATACAGCATATCAAAAACTAAGGACGTCGGCTCTAAAGGTCGTTAAAAGCCTAGGAATAGTGGGTGGATGTAACGTTCAGTTCGCCTACAATTCAAAAACTGAAGATTATATCTTAATTGAAGTAAATCCCCGTGTTTCTCGCTCGTCTGCATTGGCATCTAAAGCAACAGGAGTTCCAATAGCTAGAATAGCCAGTATGTTGTCTATTGGGCACAAATTGCACGAATTACCTAACAGAGTTACTGGAAATACAAGCGCTGCATTCGAACCATCGATTGATTATGTCGTCATCAAGATACCCAGATGGCCATTTGATAAATTCAAACTTGCTGATAGAACGCTCGGAACACAAATGAAATCAACTGGGGAAACAATGTCAATTGGTCGAACATTTGAAGAGGCCTTGATGAAAGGCTGGAGATCTATCGGCCAGGGTTTAGGATATCCTGAAATACTTAATTGGAAGAAAGATAAACTTGAAAAATTTCTTGTCCAACCAAATGATCAAAGACTGACAGTGATATGGAACTATCTCAAGCGCAGAAATGCAAGCGAAAGAAGGGTTCAAAGAACTTGTGAATTGACGGATTTTCACCCCTTTTTCATTGAAAGAATTGCAGACTTAGTTAGAATCGAAAATCAATTGGAAAAAGTGAAAGGAAGAATACCAAAACATGCTCTCGTCAACGCTAAACGCAATGGATTTAGTGATTTACACATATCTAATTTAACAAGTAAAAAAGAAAAAACTATAAGAAATCAAAGGAAAAAAATTGGATTAAGCTCTTCATTTTTGATGGTAGATACTTGCGCAGGTGAATTTGAAGCTAAAACTCCATACTTTTACTCAACATATTCTGATGAAAAAACTGAATATAATGTTGGAAAAAATATAGTCATTCTGGGATCAGGTCCAATAAGAATTGGGCAAGGAATTGAATTTGATTATTCTACCGTTCACGGAGTTCAAGCAGTTAGAGAGGCTGGATACGAGGCAGTCGTAGTAAATAACAATCCTGAAACAGTATCGACTGATTTTGATGCATCTGATAGACTTTACTTCGAACCATTAGATGGCGAAGCTATATTCGAGATACTGGATGTTGAAAAACCATATGGAATAATTTTGCAATTGGGTGGACAAACCGCAGTTAATTTGGCATCGAAAATTGAAAAATACATTAAAGATAATGAATTAAAAACCAAAATTCTAGGAACAAAAGTCAAGGATATGGATGCTGCTGAAGACAGGGGCCAATGTGGTGACCTAATGGAAAAGGCAAGAATAAAGATGCCAAAGTGGGCTGTAGCTACAAATTCTGATGAAGTTACAGAGAAAGCAGAAGAGATTGGATATCCTGTATTGGTAAGGCCATCCTTTGTTTTAGGTGGTAGAGGTATGGAAATAGTCCATAATGATAAACAACTAAAAAGATATTTGAGACTTGAAACGCACGCCACGCCTGAAAGACCAGTACTAGTTGATAAATTTCTAGAAGGAGCTGTTGAACTTGATGTTGATCTAATATCTGATGGAAATAATGTTATTATTGGAGCCATTATGGAACAGATTGAGATGGCAGGAGTTCACTCAGGTGATAGTGCCTGTGTTATGCCGCCTCAATCTATTTCTAAAAAATTGCAAGAAGAAGTCATCAAAATAAGTAAGAAAGTAGCTAAAAAGATGAAAATAGTTGGAGCTGCAAATCTACAATTAGCAATCAAAAACTCAGATATATTCCTTCTAGAGGCTAACCCAAGAGCTAGTAGAACTTTGCCGTTCGTTAGCAAGTCAACAGGTTATCCTTTAGCTAGATTGGCCGTAAGGGCAATGTTAGGAGAAAAACTTACAGATTTACCGGAACTGATTGAAATGGAAGGGGCATCTGTGAAAGTGCCAACCTTTTCGTGGTTGAAGATTACTGGTTTGGATACAGTATTAGGTCCAGAAATGAAGTCTACGGGAGAGGCAATGGGTCATGGTCCGACTTTTGGTACGGCATACCTTAAAGCGATGAAAGGAGGAAACAAAACTATACCAACCAGTGGAACTGTATTTCTTTCGGTATCTAATAAACTCAAAATTGAATTTAGTGAAGTTGCAAAAGAATTAATTGATCTTGGTTTCAAACTAATTGCTACTAAAGGTACTGCAGCACATCTTAGAAAAAATGGAATAAATAGTAAAGTAATCTGGAGAATATCAGATAGAAAACAGCCAGACATTCTTTCTGTTATGAGAAACAAACGAGTTGATTTGATTGTCAATTTACCAACAGGAAGACGAGCTGCGACAGACGGAGCTCA
>CAYSOH010000005.1:14568-17209 GCA_964432625.1 uncultured archaeon | reverse complement strand
ACTGAAGGAAGAATTGAAACTTTCAACAGTCATGCAGAGAAATTATTTGGATACTCTGCTAATGAAGTGATAGGGAAAAAACGTGTTTCTATTTTCTCACCTGGATTGGTTGTATTGGGCCATGTTGGGAACTGGCTCAAGCAGGCGCGTAAGAAAAAAGAGGGATACACCACAAAAACTACATTCATCAAAAAGAATGGAAATAGATTTCCAGCAGAATTCACCTGTACAGCCACAATGAAAGACGGGAAACACATAGGCTATTGTGGTAGAACTAAAGAATTACAAGGGATTTCTCATGAAAAGACAATGCCAAAAACTACCTTACTTACAAGATTGATATCAATTGTAGCAATAACTAGACTACCATTTCTTAGTGCAACCTGGATTCCAATTATAGCTAGTGTTGTTTGGGGTCTCCATAAAGGCCTTATTGATATGAATTGGATGACTTTTGGATTAGTTTTCTTAGGTGGTTCCTTCTTGCATCTAGCAGCAAACACATACAATGATTATTTTGACTGGACAAGTGGAACTGATCAACTAAACAACGATTATTTTCTACAACTGTCTGGAGGAAGTAGAGCAATTGAATTAGGATTAATTAGTGAAAAACAATTATTCAAATTGGCAACAACTTTCCTAATGCTTGCAGGACTATCAGGACTAATAATTATGTTAGATGATAAAGTTGAATTACTTTACTATGGCCTTATAGGAGCTTTTTCAGGATATTTCTATACTGGTTACCCTCTAAGGCTAGTAGCCCGCAAAGGAATAGGTGAATTACTGATTGGCTTGAATTATGGGCCCCTGATGACCATGGGTGCTATATTTGCTATGTCAGGAATTCATTCATGGGAAGCCTTCCTATTTGGAGTACCTTTAGGAATACTAACTACTGCAATCCTTTGGATAAATCAATTTCCTGATAGCAAATCAGATGAAATTGCAGGAAAAAATCATCTGGTAGTTGTACTAGGCCTTGAGAAATCTAGTTGGGTTTATCTAGCCTTGATGTTAACAGCATTTGGATCAATTTATGGATTATATGTTTATAATATTATAGAAATGGGAGCACTAATTTCTCTAGCGGTACTGCCGATAGCTCTTTACTATTCATACCACGTAATGCGTAATTATAATACCCGTGATTTAGCTAGTGCAAATTGGGGAACTATAGGTATTCATTCAATGACTGGAATCTTGCTAATAATTGGAGTTGAATATATCTAAATATGGGAGAAAAAAGCAAGTCAAAAACAAGCAGAACGTTCTCAAGCGATTTAAACGAATATTACACTGAAGTCAAAGAAGAATTTGAAAGACATATTAGAAGAGAACTTAGCAAAGAGCAAAAAGAAATAGGAGCACTATTAGAAAAAGGAGTAAGCGGTGGAAAACAACTTAGACCTGTGCTTTGTAGATTAGTATCAGACTCTCTTGGAGGGGACCCGCATTCTGCATTTGAATGTGGTATGGCATTGGAGATGATTCATTCTGGAACATTGATACATGATGATTGGTTGGATGGAGATCAGTTTAGAAGGGAAGCTCCTGCATTGTGGAAAGAATTAGGGCCAAAAACAGCTATAATTGTAGGAGATTTGATGGTAGCAACAGGATCACTACATGCTGCTACAACGGTTAGTGCTGGAAGGGCATTAGCAAGGTGTGGTAGATATCTGACTGAGGGAGCAATTGCCGACTTTACAGATAAGGCAGAATATAGTGAAGCGGTTTATATGGATAGAATAAAAATGAAAACCGGGGCATTATATGGAGTAGCGGCCGAATTAGGAGCACTAGTTTCACCTAGAACTGACCTATCTCGCGATATGCAAAAATTTGGAGAAACTGTGGGTATCATATATCAAATAACTGATGATTATTTAGATCTTTTGAATTCTCTGATAACCAAAACCGCAATTGGGGACCTAGCAATGGGAATACCTACACTTCCTGTAACCAGGCTTAGTAGATACATAGAATACAAAGAAGCTGTCAAAGACTACGTACAATCTGGAAAAGCTAATAAGTTAATTGAAATAGTTAAAGTAGAAGATGCTCAGAATATATTTGAAGAATTGGTATCTCCGTGGCAAGAAATGTCTCGTAAATACTTGAAGGACGTTCCAGATTCATCAACCAAATTACTCTTGGAACAAGTACCTCTATCATTTTCTAATGAATTAATAGCTAGTGATAAAACTAAATTCCGCGTAGATGTCTTCTAGGTGGTTTGGTTACTTTAACATCCCCAACTCTATGTGTGTTCGAATCTAATGCCCTTAGTTCTCCAGAAAAAACTCTAAATGAATTTATCTTACTAAACTCAACGCCCTCTTGCTGACAAGAATTTTTCATTTTAGAACGAAAAGAATCCCTCTTACTTGTATTAACTCCTTTTGGAGTTTTACCATTCCAAAGTCTTTCAAATTGAATATATTGTTCACTCTCTTTGTTAATCATGACATTAATGCAGCAGTAGCCTGCTCACAGATTCCAAAAAGAGGTTGCCAAAAGAGTGGGAGGATAACTGCCAAGAAAAGCATAGCCAAGAAAGAGATATAACGAATGGAATTACTAAATTCAACAGTTTTTGAATCAACACATTCGTAAAGATACATGAATCTTATTA
>CAYSOH010000005.1:11815-14468 GCA_964432625.1 uncultured archaeon | reverse complement strand
CCTACCAAGGATAACAAACATACGGTCATAGATAGGGCCAACAATTGTGATCGATTAGCCAGACCCTTAAATGAATCTAAATTATATCCAAGACCCACTGCACCAACTCCTGCAACAATAATGAATGCACCACCTTTCATGAATGCATGCACCATAGTATGAGCAATAGCTCCTGAAACAGCTCCTTCAGTAAGAGCTGGTACTGCAATCAAAATGTATCCTGCCTGTGCTATAGATGAATAGGCTAACATCCTACCTATATCATTTTGAGATAAAGCTGCTATATTTCCAAGAGTCATTGAAGCTAAAGCAATAATTCCAAGAACTAGTTTCCACTCTTCTGAAACAGATTCCATAGTGAATAAGAAGACTCTGAACAAAGCAACAAAGCCCATCGCCTTACTACCTGCTGCAAGAAGCGTAGTAACTGGTGTTGGAGCACCCTGGTAGACATCAGGTGCCCATGCATGAAAAGGAACAACAGCAATCTTGAATCCTAGACCTGCTAAAATGAACAAGCTAGAAATAAAAATAACTTCATTGAATTCTCCAGAAACAACTTCTGTATCAGATAGCATTGACTGAACTCCATCAAAAGTTATTGAACCAGTAAGAGCATAAAGTAGAGAAATTCCATAAAGCGTAAGGGCTGAGGAGAAAGCACCTATCAGAAGATATTTAGCACCTGCTTCAGTTGATTTATCATCCTGCTTTCTAAAGGCAACCATCGCATAACTACTGAATGCAGATATCTCTATACCTAAGAAAAGAGTCAGGAAATCAGTAGCTGATGCAACTATCATCATTCCAAAAGTACTAGCTAATAGCAAAGTATAGTACTCAGGCTGATGAGGTTCATTCTCATCAAAGTATGCACTACTAACTACAGAAACAGTCAAAGCTGTTAAAACAAAAATAACTTTGAATAACTGCGAAAAGTCATCAATCTTGAAATGATCATAAAAAACATAAGCTGAAGCTGTCTTATCAAAAGAGACATCATCTGGAAAAAACCAGAATAAAACTAATAACAAGAAGGACAAAGAAAGTGAAATATTAGAACAGATATAATACGATCTTCTATTCTCTGTAGCTATATGTAAAGCAGGTATTGCCATTATACTGGCAACTAACAATAACTCTGGTAAGAAAAGATAGGAACTATCCATTATACTGCCCCCATAATTGCTAGTATATCATAACATGCCACTGTTATTGGATCCATAAGATACTTTGGAAAAATACCAAAGAAAACGGCAAGAATAATGATTGCCAACAAAGGATAGAACTCATACCAAGGAGCCTCATGAACATTCTTCAAATTGACTTGATTGCTATCGTCACCGAACATAGATCTTTGTAACGCCCAAAGATGATAACCTGCAGTCAAAACCATTCCAAATATTGGAAGTATTAACCAATAACCATGTGTTTGGAAAAAAGCAATGAAAACTGCCAACTCAGCTACAAAGACTGCCATGCCAGGAAGTCCAAGACTTCCCATAAAAATAACAACAAAAAGACCTGCAGTAGAAGGTTGATGACGAGCTAAGCCACCTAATTTAGGGATATCTCGTGTTCCTACCTGATGAAGCATAACTCCAGCAATCATAAACATAGCTGGACTAAGAATACCGTGTGCAAACATCATAAAAACTGCTCCTGCAAAACCCAATTCAGTCATTGTAGCTACACCTAAGAGAGCTACACCCATATGTGAAACACTTGAATATGCCACTAGTTTTTTCAGGTCCTCTTGACCCAAACTCAATGCTGCTCCGTATAATATTGAAATTATAGCAAGTACTACCATAACTGGGATGAAATATTCAGCACCTAATGGCACTACTGGAATTGCTGCCCTCATTAATCCATAAAGACCCATTTTGAGCATAACACCTGCCAAAAGAATTGATCCTGCTGTAGGAGCTTCAACATGAGCGTCTGGCAACCAAGTATGCCATGGAACTGAAGGAATTTTAACAGCAAAGCCAATAAACAATGCAGCGAAAACCCAAATCTGGAAATCCTCTGTAAAATTGATGTTGGCTTTAGTAATCTCTATCATTGAAAAAGAATTCACACCTGCTTCAAAATAAAGTGCCATGAATCCAACTAACATAACGACTGACGCCGTGAAAGTGTAAATGAAAAACTTGATTGATGCATATCTTTTGTTGGAACCTCCCCATATCGCAATCAAAAAGAACATAGGAATCAGAACAACTTCCCAAAATACATAGAAAACAAAATAATCCAATGTCACAAAGACGCCAAACAAAGCAGTCTGCATAACCAGTAACAAAGCAAAAAACAATGCAGGTTTTTCCTTTTCTTGCCATGCAAATATAATTGTTAGAGGTCCGATTATTCCTGTTAACAGGACCATAGGAGAACTCAGGCCATCTACACCAAGGAGTAATGAAACACCAAGTTTTGGTGCCCACACATATTCCTCCATCAATCTAAAGCCACTACCTGAACCTGCTTTCAGGAAGACTATTACAGATAAACCTAATGTAAACAAGGTTGTGAAAAGCGCTATTATTCTTGGGGCTTCGGGATTGCCTCTAAAAGCAAATATCCATAATGCACCAATTAAAGGAAATACCAACAGATATGAAAGCCAAGGAAAATCCCCGAATTCCATAGT
>CAYSOH010000005.1:1244-11715 GCA_964432625.1 uncultured archaeon | reverse complement strand
CCTAGTGTAAGTGATGCATAATGACCTGTAAATCCTGAATTTAACTTACGGACTTGATTACTGAAAACGGCCGAAACGTATGCTACTCCATTCACAAAACCATCAATAATATTTCTATCAAACCAATCACAAGCAAAGGAAAAAGTATCCCAAGTCCTCATTCCAAACCAATCAAATAACCTTGCCATATAAAGCCGATTTGACAAGAATATATGCAAATAATTAGTAACCACATTGTCCTTAACAAAAGAAAGTGAGAAGGCAGAGTGACCATCTGGCCCCCTCCTATAGAAAAGAACTCCAAACATGACACCTGTAAGACCAACAAAAACAGACAAGTGTGTTAAAGATGACAACATTACATGTGAAATAATTCCCCATTGAATATTGCCTGAATCTGAAGAGTGGTGCTCTCCATAATAAACACTAGAACCAAAACCACTTCCCAAGAATACAGTAAAACCGGAAAAAACAGCCATGAAAGCCAGAATCATTAATGGAACTGTCATCACTAATGGTGCTTCATGGGCCTTAATTTTGAGGGTTCTTTCTTTAACTACCCAATTACCTGAATCTGAATGATCCTTAGACTGTACCATTTCCTCTACTTTACGTTCAGGTGGACCACTAAAAGTCATCATCCACAATCTGGTCATGTAAAATGCAGTCATTCCTGCAGTCAATAGACCAAGCATCCAAAGTGCACCAAAAATCCCCTCATATGTACCATTATAGTGCACCGCTTCCAAAAGCTCATCTTTTGACCAGAATCCAGAGAACACAGGTACTCCTGCTATAGAAAGCACGCCAAGACCCATTGCCATTGAAGTGATTGGCATTGCCCTACGTAAACCACCCATTTCCCTCATATCTTGAGTGTGAACTGCATGTATCACTGCTCCTGCTCCCAGGAATAATAATGCCTTGAAGAACGCATGATTCATTAAATGGAACAAGCCTGCAGTATAACCATGTGTATGAGCTTCTAAACCATTCTCAGCAGCATACCAGACTGCCCAAGCACCCGTTCCTAAACCAAGGAACATGTATCCCAATTGAGATATTGTTGAATAAGCAAGTACTCTCTTAATATCATACATTACCATAGCCATACTAGCAGCTATGAATGCCGTAACAGCACCAGTAACTGCAATATAAATTGCAGTATCTGGACTCAGGACAATCAATGGATATGTTCGAGCAACCAAAAATACACCGGCCTTAACCATGGTTGCAGCGTGTATCAAAGCTGAAACTGTAGTAGGACCTTCCATTGCATCTGGAAGCCAAACATGAAGTGGAAACTGAGCTGACTTACCAACAGCTCCACCAAATATACAAAGTGTAGCCCACTTTATTGATTCTGCATTTTCGGGATTGTATAAATCAGGATTATTAAACAATTCAGAATATCTAAGAGTTCCAAAAGTGTTGAATAAAATAACAAGTCCCAACAACAAAAACACATCACCCACACGAGTAACTAAGAAAGCTTTTTTTGCTGCAGAAGCTGCAGACGGTTTTTCATACCAAAAGCCTATTAAAAGATAAGAACAAACACCTACTAATTCCCAGAAAATAAACATCAATAAAAATGAATTAGCGACCACTAAACCAAGCATAACTCCAACGAAAAGAGAAATCTCAGCGAAATATCTTACTTGTCTATCTCCCTCATCAGACATATATCCAAGCGAAAAAACAATAACTAAGTAGGATACAAAACCTACAACAAGAAGTAACAATGCAGCCAAACTATCTATATAAGTTCCAAATTCAAATTGAAAAGTATTACCTTCAAACCAAACATCTGTTGACTCCAAATATTTTCCATGCAAAACATCGGCAACAAGAACGTCATATGCCACTGCCAGAGAAAAGACAGAAGAAAAACCTACACCAACAGCTGCAAGTGAACCTCCTCTTAACGGATCCTGAAAACCTAATAACAATATTAATACAAAAGAAATTATAGGAAATACAGGAATCATCCAAGCCAAGTCAACCGGACTAACGCCATCTTCACTAATTTGAAAAAATAAGAAAGCCAATGCAAAAAGTAGACCTCCAAACACAGGAAACAACATTTGCTTATTCCGTTCGGAAGACATTTCGCTCACTCTACCACCTCAATGTTCTCAAAAGATCCAATTCGATAGTATCTCTTTGCTTGAAGAGACTCAAAAGTATTGCTAGACCAATTGCAACCTCTGCTGCAGCTATAGTGGTCACAAACAATACTACTACCTGCCCTGTTAGATCATGATAGTAACTAGAGAAAGCAACAAAATTCACATTCGCTGCAGTTAACATTATCTCTATTGACATAAGAACAACAATAGAATTCTTATTTCGAATTACGCCATAAGCTCCAATCAGCATCAAAAGTGAAGAAAAAACTACGAAATGTATCGGATCAATCATTAAGTTCCTCCCTCGCAAGAAAAACTCCTGCCTGCAAAGCAATCACCATAAGAATTCCTAAGAAAACAAAAGGAACTTCCCAATTAGAAAACAATTCATATGCTAAAAATTTTGTAGTGTCCACATTTAATTCTCTATAATCTGAGGATTCAGAACGGTATCCTAAAGAATCTATAGCATAAACAGACCAAGAATATGAAACACCATTGGTGAAATCATTGTACTCATATGAGGTGTCAATTAAACCTTCTTCATTATGAATAATGGAATAATCTGTTTCTTTATGTTCTCTTATTACTATACCATATTCAACCTCAACTGGTTCCCAGGTGAATGTTATCTTCTGAGAAGAATCTAAACTATGTTCTCCTGTGCTGATAAGGGGTTCTGTGTCAAAAATTGCCCCTGCCATTCCCTTGTAATAAACGCGCGAAACATAATCTCCTGCCGGTAACCTTTTGGTTGTTGCTTCAGTTAAACCCGTAAAATTCTCTTCGTGAATTAAATTACCCGTATCTACATCTATTACCATAAAATGATAGCTGACTGAAACGGCCTTCCAATCAAATATAAGTGAATTTTTATAGTGATAATAGCCTTCTTCAGGATAGACTATAGCTGGTGCACAACCTGATGCACAAGTCTCTGCAGATGACTCCTCCAATTTCAAATTAGACCAAGGAACCATAGCAACAGAAAAAACAACATAAATTGATAATGTAATGACCAAAGCATCTCTTATCCAGATTACTGTTCGATTAGACATCTTCTCCTCCTTTCAAAGTACGCTTCGTCAACATAATTCCAAAAATGATAACGACTGAGATAGCACCTACATAAACTAAAACTTGAATTACTGCCAAAAATTCTGCATCTGCTAGGATAAACAAACCTGCTGTAAGTAAGAAAACAGTAGATAACCAAACCACTGCATGAACAATATCACTACCATTAACTACTGCCCAAGCTGATGCCAAAATCAAACTTGCTAAACCCCAGAAAACAAGTACTGCTATCTCCACTAAATCACGCCTCTATAGTAACTTCCTCTTCAGCCAAACCGCTTGAACTGCTATTGCTTATAGGCTCCATGTGTAAACAATCAGCAGGGCACACCTTTACACATGTTGAACAGCCAATGCAAATAGTATAATCGAAATAAGGATTCTCAACGTTTCTAACCTTACCACTCTTCAAAGTCTTATTCTGAGGACCTTCATCCATAATTATACAATTTGTAGGACAGTTATCAACACATTTACTGCAACCTATACAAGGATCTACATCTAAAACAGGAGATTCCATCATATAGTTAGTAAGTGGAAGCTGTGGAAGTTCCTCTAAATCAACTTTCATCGAACGGGCAGGGTAAATCAAACCCTCTCGATTTGTATCTGCTAATTCATAAAAATCAGTCATAGTCATAGCGCCAGTCGGGCAGTAATCCTCACAGAATCCGCAAAACATACAGTGACCAAAATTTATTGCTGGCCTTTCTGCTTTACTTTTCCTTTTAGCAAGATGTGAACCATACCATGCCCTTTCTTGTTCTTCATCAGACAATTCTTCAGGTTTCATTTTCAAACATTTATTTGGACAAACTTCACCACATATTCCACAACCAATACAAAGATCCCAAATAACTGCATTCATACCTCTGTATGTAGGTGGTGGTTCTCTCTTTTCCAATGGATACATGACTGTTGTCGGTTTGCCAAATGTTGACTTAAAAAACTGCTTCATGGTAACTTTCATAGGATTAACAAAAATATCCATGATTCCTGGTTCGCGTTCGTTGCTCATTAGAATACCTCCGGGAGGCTAACTATTTCGATGAAATAGGGGTAAATCTCAACCATAAATATTACTATCAATATATTTATCAAAGACAAAGGCAATAATTTTTTCCAACCCAATTCAAGAATCTGGTCAGTCCTTATACGTGGAACAGACCAACGTATAAATATCCAAAATATTATAATCAAATAAACTTTAACCAAAAACCAGACCTCTGGAGGAATTGGCCATGGCCCAGCCCATCCTCCTAAAAATAAGATAGTGGCAACAGCGGCTCCAGCAAAACCTCTTATGTATTCTGCAGCCAAAAAAAGCATGTACCTAATTCCACTATACTCTGTAGTCCAACCCTCAACTAATTCAGCCTCGGCTTCGGGAAGATCAAATGGAACCCGTTCAACTTCCGCCAAAATACATATCATGAAAACAACAAAACCAATAAATTGTGGAACAATATTCCACATTGGTAAACCGAATAACCATGTAGATTCTTGCTGTTTTTCTACAATAACTACTGGATCGAAAGAACCTGCAAGCAGAAAAACACCTGCCATACTAAGAAGCAAAGGAATCTCATAGGACATTAACTGTGCTGCAGAACGCATGCCGCCTATCATAGAATACTTATTGTTTGAAGCCCAACCTGACGTTAAAACACCAATAGGAGCAATAGAAAAAGCAGCCATTATAACCATCAGACCTGCAGGTGCTGCAGAGGCGGCAAATCTACCGGACAAAGGAAAGAGAGCTAATAGAAATACCGATGATGAAATGAAAATTATAGGACCCATTGTGAATAAGAATCTATCTGCCTTTGCAGGAATTATTAATTCCTTGGTTATAGCTTTGATACCATCTGCCATATTCTGCAATATACCTATACCGCTGTAATTCTTTTTAAATTTCCAAGAAGGTGACTTTCCAGCTAAATCCTCACCTAACTCCCTAAAGGACCTGAAGGACAACATAGGCCCTCTTCTATCTTGAATCCGAGCTGCAATTTTCCTTTCTAGGTGGATAACTATTATTAAATTAGTCATTCCTATAGCAAATGCTATATTAGCAGCGTAAAACCAAGCTAACGTATCCAGACCTCCATCTGTCCCTAACCAGTCAGCAATCCAACCTGCTGGATGACTAAATGGTGGGAATAAACCGTGTTGGAATTCAAACATAGGAATCATTAACTTAGTTGTCCACTCTGCCATGATTCTGCAAACATCAAACAAACTCATAGAATCACCCCCAAGCCATGCCTTAATCCATGCCCAAGTTGACCATATCCATTCTTCAATATTCATTTGTCAGTCTCTCCTATACAAATATCAATACTTCCCATGATTGCTGGTATGTCTGCAACTTTGTAGCCTTTTAGATAATGGGGGGATGCTGATATAGTTGTAAACATTGGACTCTTAATTTTCCATCTATATGGCCTATCTGAACCATCTCCAACTACATACATCAATGCTTCACCTCTAGAATCCTCTGTTCTCTGAAATGCTTCGCCCCGTGCTCTTACTGGAATCGAAGATGCAAGAGTAGGGCCCTTAGGCATTTTCTTAAAACAGTTCCTTATAATTTTAATTGATTCTTTCATTTCATCAATACGGACCATATAACGGCTGAAACAATCACTATATCCTGGACCTGCTTCCCTCGTTTGAATGTCCCAGTCAATTTCCTCATAAATCTCATAAGGGTCATTTTTTCTTAGATCAAATTTAGTTCCACAACCTCTCAGATTTGGCCCAGTTATTCCTAAGTTCTGAGCCTGGGCTGCAGTAAATTTACCAACATCCTCAGTTCTCATACGGAAAATCTTTGAATTCTCAAATAAATCTGCATACTCATCTAATCTTTGTTCAAAAAGTTTCAAAACTCTTTCAGTCTTTTGTTCAAAACCATCTGGAAGATCTCTCTTAACTCCTCCAATTCTGATATAATTGTAAAGTAAGCGGCTTCCACTTGGAACTTCTAATAAATTGAGGAAAAGTTCTCTGTCTCTCCAAAAATAAAGAGCCCCAGTTATATGGCCTAAATCTGGCATATAGGCTCCTGCCCACATCAGATGTGAAGCCAAACGCTGAAGTTCTAACATAATTGTCCTTATGTACTTTGCTCTTTCAGGGATTTCCACCTGCATTAATTCTTCTACTGTTTGAACATAACAGTGAGTCCAAGTAGTTGAACTTGCATAACAAAGGCGATCTGTCAGTGTTGTGTTCATGAAATATTTCCTACGCTCTCCCATCTTTTCAACTGAACGATGAAGATAACCAAGTTCTGGATCTGCATCAGTTATGGTCTCCCCATCAACCTTCACCTTCAAAGTCCAGAGGCCATGAGTCATGGGGTGCTGAGGGCCCATACTAATCCACATCTCAGCCATTTACCATTCCTCCTCGTGTATCTCGTAAACATAATCTTTTCTAAGAGGATGACCTGCAAAACCTTCAGGCAACAGAACTCTCCGTAAATCTGGATGACCTAGGAAATATATTCCCATTAAATCAAAAGCCTCTCTTTCATGCCAATTAGCACCCCCCCAAAGATCAGATATTGATTCAACCGTTGGAGTATCCCTATCCAAATAAATGTGAACCTCAACCATAACGGATAAATCACTTGAATCCACCGTTACGGACTTATTGACTGACGTAAAGTGATAAACTAACTCAAACTCAGGTTGATTGTCAATTGCGGTAATCAATGAACAATGCTCAAAGCCAAATTTATCTTTAAGATCTGTAAAAAATTCTTTAGATTTATCTTTATCCAAATCAAATTTGGCAACATTATTTCTAACCAATGAAACATCACTGACTCCCTCACGGGCTGATAGCTGTTGCATCAGTTCTTTAATATCCATTCTAACGTCTCAAGAACATGCCTGGTTCTTTTTCCCTAATTTTCTTTTGTAAGGTCAAAAACCCGTGCATAAGGGCTTCTGGTCTAACAGGACAACCAGGGATGTAAACGTCAACAGGCATGAATGTGTCTGCCCCTGCTACCACGGAATAGGAATCCCAATAGGGACCACCAGATATTGCACACTCACCCATGGCAACAACCCATTTTGGTTCAGGCATCTGTTCATAAAGTGTTTTCAATTTTGGCCTCAATTTTTCGCATACAGGCCCATTAACAATCAGAACATCACACTGTCTTGGAGAGGAACGATAAACTAAACCTAGTCTATCTATGTCATGGTCTGGTGCTGAAGCTTGCCCCATCTCAATAGCACAACACATTATACCAAAATGTAAAGGATGTGGTGAGAAACGCTGGCCATAATTAAAAATCGGTCTAGTTAAACGATTGACAACTTCTCTCATACCAGTAAATTCAGATACATTGTACACTGTGTCATCAATCCATTTGAGTAACTGATCTGAACGAAGAGCTAACCAATCTCCTGCAGGAGGATCTTCCATTATTTTATCAGAATCTGTTGTTTTTGAACCAATACCTCTCCTAAGACTAGGATTACCCCGAATTTTTTTCGAGCTCATATCCAGATCACATCCTCTTTCCTAAATGCATACCACAAACCTAATAATGTTAACAACAAAAATAAAAGCATTACAACTTTAGCTGCTACTGCTAATTGAAGATAAACTTGTACCCATAGAATCAGAAATACAACTACTAAGTCAAATACCACAAAAAGAATAGCAAACATATAATATTGAAAGTGAAACTGGATATGAGCCTCACCCATAGGAATCTCTCCACACTCATATGTTGAGTTTTTTAGAGCATTTTCATTATTAGGTCGAAAGAACCTTCCGACAAAGAATGTCAATATAGGAAATGAGAGAGCAATAAGCGCAAATATTCCTATAGAAATGTACTCGTGTCCCAGCACGAATACCCTGTTGTCAATCCCTATTAAAAGAGTTAGGTCTCATAGCCCTAATATTTGAAAATAAAATAACAAATAATAACTACTCCCATGGGTGTATACTAAACTATAAGGCGAGTACATGAATATGCAATACAAAAGAGTCACAACAAATGTAATCCAGGAAATGAAGGCAAAAGGTGAGAATATCTCTATGTTAACAGCCTATGATTACACATTAGCAAAAATTGTAGATCATGCAGGAATTGATGTTATCTTGGTTGGAGATTCAGCTTCAAATGTCATGGCAGGTCATGAAACTACACTGCCTATAACACTAGATAATATGATTTATCATGCTACTTCTGTTGTAAGAGCTGTCAAACGATCACTTGTAGTAGTAGATTTACCTTTTGGATCATATCAGGGAGACTCCAAGAGGGCATTAGAATCATCAATTAGAATCATGAAGGAATCTGGTGCACACGCTGTCAAACTAGAAGGTGGAAATGAAATATTAGATTCCATTGAAAGAATTTTGACTGCGGGAATACCAGTAATGGGTCACTTAGGATTAACCCCTCAATCAATATACAAATTTGGAACTTATACAGTTAGAGCAAAAGAAAACGAAGAAGCAAAGAAGTTGATAAAAGACGCAAAATTACTGGAAAAGGCTGGCTGCTTCTCCATAGTACTTGAAAAAATACCTGCAAAATTAGCTGGAAAGGTTTCAAAATCAGTTAATATTCCAATAATAGGAATCGGAGCTGGTTCTGAAGTAGATGGTCAAGTATTAGTTCTTCATGACATCCTCGGAATGACTCATGAATTTAACCCTAGATTCCTACGAAGATATCTCAACCTATACAAAGACATTACTCGAGCTATTGAGAACTATGTCAAAGATGTCAAATCAGGTAATTTTCCAAACGACGAAGAACAATATTAAATATACTCATTTTTGAGTATATACCCATTATATTTTAACAAAGCGCTGATGGAAAAGCGTGAGACCAAAGATTATTCTTAATTGTGCAGCATCAGCCGATGGTAAAATCGCTCTCCCAAACAGACGCAGCTTGAAATTATCAAATGAACAGGATTTCAAGAGACTGCATAATCTAAGAAATAACTGCGATGCAATTCTAGTAGGAATAGGAACAATTCTAGAAGACAACCCCTCACTAACTGTTAGCTCAGGAATAAAAGCTGGGACAAATCCAACCAGAATAGTACTTGATACAAATTTCAGAACACCAAGCGATGCTAAAGTGATTAACAGAAAGGCAAAGACAATTATTGCTATTGGTGAAAAAACAGTAATTGGAAACAAAACCAACACTGAAATAATAAAATGCGGTATTGATGAAATAGATATAGAAAAACTTTTAGATGAACTAGGGAAAAGAGGAATAAAAACTATCCTTGTGGAAGGGGGGGAAACTGTAATGTGGTCATTCTTAGAAAAGGAGTTGTTTGATGAATTCAATGTATTTATTTCAAGCATGATTATAGGTGGTAAAAGCACACCCACAATTGCTGGAGGAGAGGGAGTGGTAGATAATCATAAACCATTAAAATTACGATTAGTAAACTCAGAATCATTGGGAGATGGAGTCTTACTAAAATATCGGAAAAGCAAGGATTAAAGTGAACCGGCCTTGGTATAATATTATGAAAGTTGGAGTTATGGCATCTGGAAGAGGGAGCAACTTTCAAGCGTTAATAGATGCTTCACAAAAAGGACTGATGCCCAATGTTGAACTTGAGATTCTAATAGTTAATAAAAAGGATGCATATGCTATAAAAAGAGCTGAAGAAAACAATATCGAATACAAAATAATTACTTCAGATGACAAAACACGAGAAGAATTTGATCAATCTGTCCTTAAAATTCTAAAGGAAAATGAGATTGAAGTTGTAGTTTTAGCAGGCTTTATGAGATTATTAACACCTGAATTCATTGAATCATACCGAAACAAGATTTTGAACATACATCCTTCTCTATTACCATTATTCCCTGGAGCACATGCACACAGAGATGCAATTACTCATGGAGCAAAGATAAGTGGATGTACAGCCCACTTTGTTGATGAAGGTATAGATACTGGACCAATTATCATGCAAAGATCTGTAGACATTGAAGATGATGAAACTGAAGAGACTCTGTCCGAAAAGATACTCCCTCATGAGCATGAAATACTACCAAAAGCATTACAATTATTATGCTCAGAAAAAATAATCATTCATAGTCGTGATGTAGAAATTTTACCCGACTAATACTTTATATACGGCACAGACTGGCCGCCAACTCACGTGGAATACCATAGCGATGGCACTCAAACAAATTAACCGAAAGAGCAATTCTGAACTGGTCAAAACAGTGACGGAACTAAAGAA
>CAYSOH010000005.1:0-1144 GCA_964432625.1 uncultured archaeon | reverse complement strand
AAATCAAACCCAAAAGGTACTGATGTGGTGGTGATTGGCTAATGAGAATTATAGATGCAAGTGAATGTATTCTAGGAAGATTAGCAAGTTCAATTGCCAAGGAATTATTAAATGGTGAACAAGTACACATAATAAATGCTGAGATGGCAGTTATTTCAGGTACAAAAGATAGAGTCTTTGGAGAATATATAGAAAAAAGAAAATTAAACCACCCACGTAAGGGACCATATTACCCAAGAATGCCTCACATGATGTTAAAAAGAGCTGTAAGAGGGATGATTCCTTACCAAAAACCACGTGGAAGAGAAGCCTTCAAAAGACTTAAAGTAGATGTTGGAAAACCAGATTCAGTGGATGGAAAAATTGAAGTGGTAGATGGAGCAAAAATGAACATGTCTACAAAATATGTAACCTTGGGAGAAGTCTCAAAAGTTTTAGGAGCTAAATTTTAATGGTAAAAGTAATCCATACTAGTGGTAAAAGAAAAACTGCCATCGCTAGAGCTACAGTTAGATCAGGAAAAGGAAGAATCAGGGTTAATAACAAACCCGTGGAATTCTATCAACCAGAATTAGCCAGACTAAAAATACAAGAACCAATAGAATTAGCAGGCAAACAAACTAATAGAATTGACATTAATATTAACGTAAATGGTGGTGGAGTAATGGGGCAAGCTGAAGCTGCAAGAACTGCTATTGCAAGAGGGATAATAGAGTGGTTTAACGATAATGAACTTCAAAAACTTTTCCAAAGTTACGACCGTGCATTACTTGTTAATGACACAAGACGTAAAGAACCCAAGCATCCTATGGGTAGAGGAGCTAGGAAAAAGAGGCAGAAATCATACAGGTGATCAAAAATGTTAGTACCAGTTAGATGTTTCAGTTGCAACAAAGTCATAGGCGGATTTTACGAAGAATTCATTGAAAGAAAAGATAATGGTGAGGATCCTTCAAAAGTGATGGATGACCTTGGAATAGAAAGATACTGCTGTAGGAAAGTATTTGTTTCACACCTTGACCTCATTGACGAATTAATACCCTACGACTGATTTTTTAAAGAAAAGGTAACCTTAGCGAAGAAACTGTCCCCGTGGGGTAGCTTGGCATCCTTGTACCTTGGGGTGGTATAGACTCCAGTTCAA
>CAYSOH010000004.1:9863-23059 GCA_964432625.1 uncultured archaeon | reverse complement strand
TATGGAGTTTCTATATCACAATCAGGTGGTTCAGAACCATCAACTATCAATCCAGGTGATTCATTCACGATTGAATATACTGTTACAAACACAGGAAATGGAGCAGATTCTGTATCTGTTTCATTTAATGCAGCTTGGCTCACCGGAAGTAGTGGTACAAGTCTAAGCTTAGCTGGTGGAGCTTCAGGAACTGCAACCGCAACTTTGACTGTTCCGGCAGATGCAGCTAGTTCATCAAGTTCATCAATTTCAGCAACAGCTACTGGTGCAGAAGCATCAGCTAACTCTGGTGGTTATTCGATGTCAGTAAATTCCGAATCTCGTTCACTTTCCCTTGCTGGAATAATTGGTTACACTATTAATCAGGGTTCAAGCGCTGAAGGAACAGTTACAGTAATTAATGATGGAGTTACCGCCACATTCTTTGTAACTGCAATGTCAGATAAGGTTACTTTTGCTGATTCTGAGATAACATTGGCATCCGGTGCAAGTGGAGATATGTCATTCACCCTCTATGCAGGCGCATCTGGAGGTCCATTTAGCTTTACCATTGCCGATACAATCGATGGCTCTTCTGCTGACTTTAGTGGAACAGTGACTGCCCGCATGTTCGACATGTCCTCAGTTACAGAATCCACAGGTGATTGTGGTGACGAGAGTGTCACTTGTTCAGTAGACCAAGACGGTGGTTGGGATGGAACAAAATATACCAATGCAGGTACATGGTCAACCACTAAGACAGTAGTTGATGAATTTATGATGTCAGGGACTAAGACCTTTGACACCAATATTCCTAATTCCGCACCATCTGTTGCTACACCTTCTTTAGATGATGCAACAGCAGGTACTCCACAAACATTTACATTTAGTGTACCATCAGATTCAGATGGTACGATAACTCACGTTGTCATAGAATTTGGAGATGGCAACTCTCAGACATTTGAGGGTACAAATCTAGATGGCCTTAGTAGCGTTGAACACACATACGAGAATGCTTGTGAGTGTGATGTTGTTGTTACAGCCTATGACAATTCAGGAGGCAGCACAGTACAAGCTGTGACGGTGACTGTAGGCGAACGCACGGTTGCGATGGAACCCAGTTCTTACACTTACAACCTTGTAGCACTTATTGGCTTTTTCGTACTAGGTATACTCCTAGCAGCGACTGCCTTCAAGATGCAGCAGGGTGAAATTGCAGGAGATGAAGAAATGAACGAAAGAGACCGACAAAGATTGGAAAGCGTAGAACGCCGCATGGAGAGTTTAGCAGAGCGGGAAGAACTTTTGGAAGTCTCTGCTTATGACGCATCCCGAGCGGCAACAAAGTTGGAAGAGCACATTTCAGCTTTCAACGAAGTCCTGGTTCGAGCCCAGGAAATTGCAGCAGAAGAGAAGCTCAAGGAGCTTGAAGCTGCTGAGGTGGCCCGAACGAAGGAAGAAGAACAGATTCAGCTTGATCTGGAAGACCCAGACATTGAAATGGTCGCTGAGAGATTCCATGGATCACTCGGCCGTCTGGTCAAGGCTCGAGACGAACTGTCTAAGATAGAAGAGCAATTAGCTCATATCTTAAAGATGGAGCGTGATGAGCAATTAGAGAAGCTGACCTCTATGACTGAGTCATACGAGAACACCAAGCGTAAGATTGATGCATTACAATCTTCACAGGATGCTAGAAATGCCGCAGCAGATGAGAATAATATTATGAATCTTCTGAGTGCAGCAGCATCCGGAGGCAGCGCATCAGACTTTGGAGACTTTGGAGACTTTGGCGACTCAGATGAGTTTGAGGTTGAGATATATGAGGATGAAGATGGTTCATTCTACTATATTGATCCAGACACAGGGGAGGAAGTACCCTGTGATGAAGACGGCAACGCCCTCTGAAAGTTTAGACAGAGAAACTAGTTTGTCGCAAGCTCTGGTGTAGTCTTGACTCTAAGTATTGAATGGTGGTGGGCATATCAATCCCAAATAGAGTCTCAATTTGGTTTTTCTAGAATCCGAGAAGACGTTGCTTCACGTATAGCTTCCCGAATAAAGACTAAAGATGTTGCTATTGGAGAGATAGTAAAGGGTAGAGACTGGACAATAGTTGGTGCTGGAATAGATTCAGACACAAGGCTTGATGGTTTGAATCTGATTGTTGCAGATGGAGCTCTAAGAGCTTGCTTGCAAAGAGATATTGTTCCTGAAATAATAGTTACAGACCTAGATGGGTACATGCCAGATTTACTTCAAGCTTCTGAAAAAGGCTCCAACGTCATAGTTCACCTCCATGGAGATAATCTTGCACCCTCATATCATTACTCCAAGTTCATTGTTCCTTCATGCCTCACTTCTACCTATCCTTCTGAGTTTACTGAATGCTGGGGAGGCTTCACCGATGGTGACCGCTCACTGATGATGGTTCTTTTCTTAGAGTGTAGTTCCGTAGAACTTGTTGGTTTTGATTTTACCAGAGTTGGAGCTTACAGTGGGCTTTACAGTCCTCGAAAGATGGAAAAGTTGGTTTGGGCTGAAAGGATAATAAAAGAATGTCTTAAAAGATCCAGTTTAGCTTCTTGGCGTTAATTTGCCCCTATTAATCTTATGAATGCATCTTCAAGATTGCTCACACCAGTACTCATTTGTATCTCTCTTACAGTACCTATAGCTAGTAGTTTTCCCTGATCAATTATTGCGATCTTTGTGCATAAGCTTTCAGCCATTTCGATTATGTGAGTTGAGAGCAAGACTGTGCGTCCGTTTCCTGCCAAGTTCAATATCCAATCTTTCAGTAGCTTGGTATATCTAGGGTCAAGTCCACTTGCGGGTTCATCAAGAAGGACCATTTCAGGATCAGCTATCAAAGTCATTGCTATTGCTAATTTTTGCCTCATCCCCTTCGAGTAAGTTCCAACCTCATTGTGCATTTGTTCACCCAGTCCAAGAGTGCTTGCATAGTAGGTGATTCTCTGTTGTATCATTTCGTCTGAAAGTTTGCGCAATTTTCCAATCAGCTCCAGTGTTTCAGCTCCAGTTAGTCGATCATAAATCAATGGATTCTCAGGAAGGTATCCCATCATGGACTTAGCCTTTAGTGGCATTTTCTGGATATCGATTCCTCCAATTTTGATGGAGCCTCTAGTTGGTTTGAGGAGACCGCATAACATTTTGATAGTAGTTGATTTTCCCGCACCGTTAGTCCCTAGTAGTCCAAAAACTTCCCCTTTCCCAACTTCAAAAGTGATGTCTTTGGCAGCAGGTCTACTACCATAATATTTTGTTAACCCATTAACCTGAATCATTACAACCTGAAAGATGGCTTAACTTAAGACCCCCTGTCAATTACTTTCTGAGATTTAGAAGGATTTGTGCGATGAATTCCAAAATTATTGTGACTTCCCAGAAACGTTTAGACGAGTTTAGCAAAATAATGATTTCTCTTAACAATTTAGATTGTCCCGTTGTCGTTGAGGGTAAAAAGGACACTTCAGCCCTTAAAAATTTAGGATACAATGGCCTTATTATTGAATTGAATGATGGACGTTCAGTGCTCTCTACAGTCGAGAGTCTCGCTCAGAAATTGGGTTCCTCTGGAAAATTTGTAATAATGACTGACTGGGACAGGACGGGAGGAAAACTAGCTAAGCAATTGAAAGAGTATGGTGAATCCAGTGACTTGTATCCAGATCTTACAATAAGGCGTAGTTTAGCGCTACTTTTTTCTAAAGATATTAGTTGTATCGAAGAATTACCAACAGTTATAAGAACACTTAATCTCCAGACTTAGCAATACTGTTAATTAGTTGCTTTTTATATTTCTAGTAATGCTTGGTAAATCTAAGAGAGATACTAGAAAGGAGCCCCTAGAGAGAGATGCTTTTTCCAAGTTAGAAACTATTAGAAGCAACACTGGAGTTTCAGTAACATCGGGTCTTTTAGATTCAGAGATATCAAAATTTCTTTCTTTGGATCCTAATCTAGCTGTAGCTATAGATCAAGCATCCACATATCATTCAGTTCTCAAAGAAGAGTTGGGCGCAGATAAATTGATGCAGAGTGAGCTCTCTTTAATCAAGAGTTTACAAAGTGGATTTATTAATTTTTACAAGCCTGAAACTGTAAATCAATACATTGCTATTGCCGCTAAGGGACCTTGGATAGTTACTTCTCATGGAGCAGTCGTACACGATAATGGTGGTTATGGTATGCTTGGCTCAGGCCACGGTCCAGATTTTGTCATTGATACAATGTCAAAGAATTGGGTCATGGCTAACGTTATGACGCCTTCTTTTTCACAGAAACGCCTTGATGATAGCCTACGCAGAGAATTGGGCCATACTAGAGGCAGTTGCCCTTTCACTCACTTCATTTGTATGAACAGCGGGTCAGAATCAGTAACAGTTAGTTTACGTATAGCGGACGCAAATTCAAATATTTTGACATCACCGGGAGGAAGGCATGATGGAAAAGAGATTAAGCTTCTTGCAATTGAACAAGGATTCCACGGTAGGACAGATCGTCCTGCACAGATGTCACATTCGTGTAAGGACAGTTACGATAAAAATTTAGCTTCTTTCCGAGATCGCGATAATCTTTACCTTGTACCTCCAAATGATGTCCAAGCTTTGAAGGATATTTTTGCGAAAGCAGACGAAGATAATGTTTTCATTGAGTTAATGGCTATTGAACCTGTTCAAGGTGAAGGTAATCCAGGTCAATGTGTCACTAGGGAGTTCTACGATGAAGCTAGGAGACTGACCAAGGATCATGGTT
This sequence comes from uncultured archaeon, assembly GCA_964432625.1. Lineage (GTDB taxonomy): Archaea > Thermoplasmatota > Poseidoniia > MGIII > CG-Epi1 > CG-Epi1. Next base: position 18,298 of record CAYSOH010000004.1, on the reverse strand, counting down.
CTTTGTTGCTGATTGATTCGATTCAGGCAGGAATCCGAGGTCAAGGCTGCCTTTCGATAATTGATTATGACGGTTTTCAAGATTGTGAAGAACCAGATCTCGAAACATGGTCGAAGGCAGTAAATGCTGGCCAGTATCCTTTTTCGGTTCTAGGGATGAATTCTCGAGCATCCGAGCTTTATGTTACGGGGATTTATGGAAATACCATGACTACAAATCCTCGTGCACTCGAAACAGCTTCAACAGTTCTTGATAATATAACACCTGAGTTACGCAAAAACATTAGAGAACGTGGTTTAGAATTTGTGGAAAAGTTGAACGCTTTAGAAAAGGAATTTCCTGATTATGTTCTCAAAGTCCAAGGTACAGGTCTTTTGTGCAGCATCGAACTCAAACCAGATATTTTACCAGTAATTGGATTTGATGCAGTTGAGCCTTGGTGCCGCCGAAGGGGTTTGGGTGTGATACATGGAGGAAAGAATGCACTTCGTTTTACGCCTCATTTTTGGATAACCTCTGAAGAGATAGATTTGATAATAACTATAGTTCGTGAAGCAATAGTAGATTTTACAAATAATTAGTTTAAATTTCCTAATTCATTCTCTACAGCTTCTAAGATTTCATTTGATTTCAACAGTTTTACCATAGTGTTGTGATCCTTGTAAAGTGGCCTATCATCATCTAGATATTCCACATACTTTCTTATAATTCTGTGAGCTACAGAAGTTCCTTTTCCCATTCCTTTTGCTCTGATGTCCAAAGCTTGTGCAGCAGCCATCATTTCAATGGCTAAAACACCATAGCAATTATCTAAGATTTGTTTGGTTTTTTGACTTGTTGTCAAGCCCATAGAGACAAAATCTTCTTGATCCGCGGCAGCAGGAATAGATTGATTCGCAGCCGGATGCGATAGTATTCTGGTTTCAACAACTAATGCATCTGCAGTATATTGAGAAAGCATCATTCCTGAATGTAAACCAGGCTTTTTGGTTAAAAATGGCGGTAATCCCACTGACAAAGCTGGGTTTGTTAATCGGTTTAATCTTCTTTCAGATAAGACTGCAACCATACTTAGCCCTGTTCCAACCATCTCCATCGGTAAGGCAATTGGACTTCCTTGAAAGTTTGCTCCCGTAAGTACTTCCTTTTCTTTTGTCAAAAATATAGGATTATCTCCTACACCATTCAGCTCTGTTTCTACTTGCTTTCTTGCAAACTCTAATGAATCTCTCAAGCTTCCAGCTACTTGAGGTGTTGACCTCATTGAATAGGCGTCTTGAACTTTCTTTTCTCCACTGAATAATATATCTGACTCAGCAGTTAACAAGTTTAGGTTTGAAGCTATTTTTTGTGACCCTTTGAATCCTCTTAAAGCGTGTATTCTGCCATCATATGGCTTCATATTTGCTTTTAGGGCCTCCAATGTCATAGCAGCAGCAATATCATGCATTTTCATCCATCTTTCAGCATCATAGATTATTATTGCAGCTAAGGCAGTGAGCACATTACTGCCATTTATTAGCGCCAATCCGTCTCTTGCTTGCAGTTCTAGAGGTTTTAAACCAATATTTCCCAACGCCGCTTTAGAATCAATTATTTCCCCCTCCACATACATTTCACCTTCTCCCATTAGTGCTAATGCAATTTGTGACATTGGTGCTAAATCACCACATGCTCCAACTGAACCTTTTTCACAAACAACTGGTGTAATTTGATTATTTAATACATCTCTAAGATATTCGGTTATCTCTCGCCTTCCGCCAGAATGTCCTTTTACATGTACATTGATACGTCCACAAATTGATCCTCTAACAAGTTCAATATCCATAGGATCACCAATACCTGCAGCATGATTTCTAACCAATAATTTCTGAAATTCTTGGGTTTGTTCTGGCGTTAATGTTACTTCAGAAAACTCACCAATACCAGTAGTTATTCCATACATTATTTCGTGTTCATCTATTTTTTTCTGAAGCATTTTTCTGCATCCTTCAATCCGCTTCCATGATTCATCAGTTATCTCAATATTTTCATTATCTCGAGCAACATCAACTAGTCTTTCGATGGTCAAAGTTTTACCATCTAATATTACAGTCATTGTTTTAGCAATAATTACCACATTAAATAAACTCCTCGAACTTCAAATTCTTTTTTATATCCTATTTATGGGGATTTGTGACTGAAGAAAAGCAAAAGCATTTAAGAGAATTGCGAATTGATGCCGCATCCTATTCAAAGTTGGGCAATCATTCAAGGGCTGAAGCAACAATAAAGAAAGCCTTGGAACTTGATAATAGTAGCAATCGCCTCAAGCACGAGTTAGCAAAAATTTATTTGAAATCAAAACAGTACGGAAAGTCACTAGATTTACTAAAACAACTTTCTTCTTCAGCTAGCTCCAAAGAAATTATTTTCAAGGACATAGGCGTTTCCTATCTGGGTTTGGGAAAATTAGAAAAAGCGCTTGAGGCATTGGACAAAGCATTGAGCGAAAAAGACGATTATTTAGAAGCCCTTGTCGTTAAAGGAAAAGCATTGAGAGAAGATGAGAAGTACGATGATTCACTAGAAGTTCTTGATGAGGCTTTGTCTATTAGCCCTAAAGATAGAGACGCACTCTATCAAAAGGGTAAGACTCTTCATATAGTAGGAAAAAATCGCGAGGCCTTGGATTTGTTTGACAAAGTTTTGGAATTTAGACCTAGAGATACTGAAGTACTCGCCGCGAAAGGAATTGCACACGATGACCTAGAAGAGTTCAAAAAAGCTTCAGATTCAATTCAGAAGAGTCTTAGCGTAGAGGATGAAGTGGTATACAATGATCGAGGCGTAGCTCTTAGCCGTCTTGGTTATAATCATAAGGCAATAGATAGTTATCGTCGTGCACTATCATCAAATTCGAAATATGCAGTTTGCTGGTTTAATCTTGGCAAAGCACTCTTCCGAGTAGGCGATCTTAATGAAGCTTTGAAAGCGTTCAAACGTTCGACAGAAATTAATCCCAATAATAGAAGTGCTTGGAATAATCGTGGCGTAACGCTTCGTCAACTGAACAAATTGGACGAATCATTAGATTGTTACGATAGAGCTATAAAATTAAAGAAAGATTATTCATGGGCATGGCACAACAAAGGCTATGTCCTAGAGCTATTGGATCGCCCTAGAGAGGCATTAGAATGCTATAACTCTGTTCTAAAGCATAAACCTGATCATAGAGAGCATGGGGCAAATGAATGGGGAAAACTGAAAAAAGACACTAACAAAGCGATTGAGAGAATAAAAAAAATCGTAGGTGATTGATTTGGATGTAATAGATTTAGTCAAGGCAGGTGAGGACTATATAGTTCAAGGAAATCCAGCTAAGGCTTACTCCAGTTTTAGAGAAGCTTTATCTTTAGCACCAGACGATCCACAGTTGCATAATCGCCTTGGAATGCTTGAGATGTCACAAGGTGAAACAGACAAAGCGTACTCTAGTTTTATGGAGGCATGCCGTTTAGCTCCAGATGTGTCTCGTTACCATATGAGGTTAGGAGACTCCTTACAGCGCCTAGAAAGATTTGAAGAAGCGATTCAAGCATACGCAAATTCTTTAGAACTTGAACCTAAAAATGCACCAGTGTGGAATAACAGGGGCTTTGCAAATTTCAACCTAAATCGCTGGAACGAAGCGCTTAGGTGCTATGATGAATCAATGCGCGCAGATCCTAGTTATGCAGTGGCTTGGTATAATTACGGATACACACTTCAGTTGTCTGGCAGACTTTCAGATTCTAAAGATTATTATCAACGTGCAGTAGATTTGGATCCTGATGACAAAATAGCTTGGAACAATTTAGCGAATGTCCACTATAATCAAGGGCATTATGAAAGAAGTATAGAGATTTACAAGAAATCGATTGAATTAGATGAGGAGTACGTTATCGCCATAAATAACATAGGAAATGCCTTAGACCACTTGCATAGATATGAAGAATCAATTCCATATCACGAAAAAGCAATGGAATTGGATCCAACTTTTCACTATGCTTGGATGGCCAAGGGCCGTGCTTTAACACGTCTTAATCGTCCAGAAGAAGGCCTTGAATTCATTGAGACTTCTATAGAATTGGATAATCAAGATCCAGACTATCATGAAGCCTTGTCCCGTTGTTTTATGCAATTAGGACTTATGGACAAGGCTCGACAAATATTGAATCTTGGTTTGTCGGTTGATGGGCAGCATGTAGCATGTTGGGTCGCTTTAGGCGATGTACATATGGAATTGGACAATCAAATTCAAGCATTACAATGTTATGATGAAGCCGTTCGTGCTCAGGATGTGCTTTCTCGCAACAGAATGCGTGATCTTGATTGGATGGAAAAAGGAAAGATTTTGATGTCTTCGGGCGTTATGCATGAGGGAATTAGACAGTACAACAATGCAATTTCTGCAGCTTCAGATACCAGCCGTCCTTACTTCCGCAAGGCTAAAATTCTGATTGATAGCGATTTGTTTGAGGAAGCAAGAGAGGCAGTATCCAAAGGCCTAGAACTAGATTCTGAATCTTTGTCAGGTCAAATACTTTTGATAGAAACCATGAAACCTGCGGAAGTCCTTTCTATTTTCGAAGAAGTAATTTCTAAATTTCCAGAGTCTTTAGATCTCAGACACTTAATAGCTTCTAAATTGAGTAATGTAGCACCTCTTAAAGCACTGAGTCTCTTGGAAGAAGAGACCTGGGACGATTTGATTCTGAAAGTTAAGTGTTATCGTTCACTTTCAGATTACAAGAATGCACTTAAATATGCAGTAAATGCAACAACTTTGAACCCCGACTCAGTTGAGAGTTGGCTTGCCGCAGGATGGAGTGCTTTTGATATGGGTAACTTTGACAAATCAAACGATTTTTTCGATTCGGCTATAGGTTGTGATATGTATTGTCCCGATGCTCTAATTGGCAAGGCATTGGTACTGGAGAAATTAGGTAAGGACAACACACTCTACCACAATGCCTTAAGCGAGATTGACCCTAATCTAGTTATTTAGAGATAATTTCTTTAAATATTTTTTCAACATCCTTTGATACTTTTTCCCATGAGAACATACTAACAACCCTTTCTCTTCCTTTCAATCCCATCTGTTTAGCATTTTCAGGATAATCCCAGATTTTTTCAAGCGCATGAGCTATAGCTTCAGGGTCAAGCGGTTCTACGATGAAACCTTCATCAGAGGATATAACATCCCTCACACCAGGGATATCGCTCAGGACGAGTGGTTTTCCAGACGCCATCGCTTCTAGTCCTACTATTCCAAATGCTTCAAGTCTTGATGTTGAAGGTAGTACAACAACGTCTGTGGCAGCATAGTATGCAGGCAACCAGTAATCAGAAATAGGGCCAACGAAAACAACTCTTTCCTCTATGTTCAATTTTTTTGTCAATTGTTTTAACCAGTTCAGGTATGGTCCATCTCCAATGATTAGAAGTTTTCCATTCTGTAAATATTCTAGTGCCCTAATTAATATTCCAATTCCTTTATGAGGTACTAGTCTTCCAACAAAAAGTGCCAGAGGTTCATCTTCTTCTACAAATTTATCTCTTATGAAATCACCTTTATTTTGAGGATTGAATCTATCTATGTCTACAGCGTTTGGCACTACGTCCACATCAATGTCCCAGAGACTTCGGGAAGTGGTCGCATAGCTATTTGTGGTAGATATAACTCTATCAGCCACTCTTAGAGGATATTTTCCAAGAAATGACTGATAAAGATTTACAGCCATATTTCCCAGAAAACCCTTCAATTCCAGATCACAATGATGTGTTACAACTAGAGGTTTTTGTGAGTCTTTAGCACCTTTAGCTGCAAATCTCTCAGTAAATGGTGGCGGTGAATGTACGTGTACAACATCAGCATGACTTCTTCTTACAAATTCTTGAATAGCAGTTACTACAGGAGTATTGTACAGATTTATCCATTGAGGCAATCTCGTCACTTTTATGCCTTTTATTTTCTCAGTTTCAGGCATTCTGCTGTAACGAGATGTCACAACCTCAACATCATGCCCTAAATTAATCAGACCTTCGGAAAGTCCCATTACGTGTGATTCTACGCCTCCAAAGTGAGGGTAGAAATATGGAGTTACTTGCAAAATATGCATCATACAATTATGCTATTTGCCTCATAGGTTCCTGAGACTAAGGCGTTTGGCCCTATGCTTACGTCGTTACCTAGGATCGTTCCAGTGTTTATTGATGCATTTATGCCTGTGTTTACATTGTCTCCGATAATTGCTCCAAATTTTCTTCTTCCGGAGTCTATTTTCTTTCCCTGATGTATGACCTCTATATTTTCCTTGTCTAAGCGAAGGTTGGCGATTTTAGTTCCAGAACCCAAGTTGCTGTTTCTTCCAACAATAGAGTCTCCTACATAGTTATGGTGAGGCGCTTTTGCTTGGTACATTAGGATACTATTTTTTATCTCACTTGAAGCACCAACTTTGTTTTTACCACATAATACAGTTCCACTTCTTAGATACGCATTTGGTCCTACTATGCAATCATCACCAATCCATACGTCACCTTCGATATAAGATCCAGATTTGATAACAGAATTTTCCCCTATGTAGACTTTTCCTTTTACAGTCACATAATCCTCAATTTGGCCTTTGACGTCTTCTTCAATGTTTTTTATACTGTTTTCATTAGCAGTTATTAGATCCCATGGACAGCCAATATCTTTCCAGAACCCTTCATATTCCACTACTTCAACGTTCTCAGCAATTGCCTGTAGAGCATCCGTTATCTCATATTCACCCCTTTCAGATTTTTCAACCTTCTTTAAGGAATCAAATATTTTTTCACTAAATACGTATTGTCCAGCATTTATCATTGCTTCACCAGACATTCCTTTTTCAACTATAGAAATTAATTTTCCTTTTTTACTATTCACCACCCCAAATCTAGCCGCATCACTGACTTTTGTTACCATCATGCATGCGCTATTTGAGTTTCCACTCATTTTCTCAAGATTCTTTCTATCAATAGTTGTGTCACCATTAATACAGTAAAATTTCCCTTTTATTTTCCCTTCAGCCTGAAGAATTGCATGCCCAGTTCCCTTCTGTTCAGCCTGAACAATATATTCTATTTTAACACCATGTTCTCGCCCATTCCCCAGAAAATCCGATATCTCTTTCATTTGATACCCTATTAGAACATATACGTTCTTTACTCCAACTTTTTTCAATTCATCTATTTGCATTTTGATTATTGGCACTCCACATAAAGGCAACAGTGGCTTTGGTGTGTTATCAGTCAGAGGCCACATACGTGTTCCCTTTCCTGCGGCTAGAATCAATGCCTTATCTATCATATCACTTTCTTTATCCCCTTTGTCAGAAGGGCATTTATCTTTGCCCCATCCATTTTTCCTCGGAATTCGGCCATTACACTTCCCATTAATGGACCAACAGATTCCATACCTCTGTCTTTTACAAAATCGATTTTTTCGTTTATCAATTTTTCTATAAATATTTCTACATCACTTTCTATATTTTCATTTCCAATTTCGATATCTTCACCTTTACTAGATTGGATAAGTGCGTTTTCTATTCCTTCCTTTGCTATTTTTCCCTCTTTAACTAATAGTAGTACTCTGAGTATATCATCATCGTTTATAGAAACCTGAATTTCAGATTCAATATTTGGTATAGTGTGCAGCAAAATCCGGGACAAGTTTTTCACGTCATCTACCTGTTCCAATAGTTTTAGGAATCTTGAATCTAAATCTCTTGTAACCATCTGCTTTGATTCTTCGGCATTTAACGGTAATTCTTTTTCTCTTTGATCCAATGTTTTCGGTGTTTTCACACTGATGTTTTGGAGACTAATCGGACCAATATCAGTCTCTGGATACATTCTTGAAGCTCCAGGCATTGGTCTAAGATATCTGGTGTTTCCTTCTGGAGTCACTTTTCTGACCTCTTTGGGAACTCCCTTGTATTCCACTCTTTGAATAACTCTCTCAAGAGCTTTTTCAGCCAATCCGTTCTTACCAAAAATTATTACAAAAGCGTCATCTTTTCCGCAATCTACGGCTTTAGCGATTTTTCTCTTTTCTTCTTTACTAATTCCATATGCAGGTAATTCATCACTGTGCATCAGTCCTTTTACACCAGCCTTAATGGCATGATCTGCTATTTCTCTTCCCATTCGTATATGTTCATCAGAGGATTCTTTTGTTCCCAGTATATCATTCCAGCCAACTAGTTTGCATGCAATCGCATCACCCTTGTTTTTCTTTATCAGTTCAGTCACACTTCTTCTATTTTTTACTGATCCTTTGTTAATTCTCTTTAGATTTTCCTGACGTCTTATCTCTTTTTCTACCACTTTAGATATAGTCGAAAGATCTTGGAATCCTTTCAATTCAACTCTCTCACCACCATCTA
>CAYSOH010000004.1:0-9763 GCA_964432625.1 uncultured archaeon | reverse complement strand
GATATAGTCGAAAGATCTTGGAATCCTTTCAATTCAACTCTCTCACCACCATCTATAGATACGTTAACATCTTGCCTTATGGTTCCTAGTCCTCTTTTGACTTTACAAGCTCTTAAAAGTCTTCCCAAAGCGCGCGCAGCGTCTTGCACATCTTTTGGTTTATGAAGTTGTGGTTTTGTTGTAATCTCAAGCAGTGGTACACCCAATCGGTCTAGTAGATATTCGTCTTTTTTGTCTCCATGTCTGCATGAATCCTCTTCTAGACAAATTTGTTCTAGTTCTAGTTTTTTCCCCCCGTATTCTATTATTCCTCCGGTCGCTACCAGTGCAGTTCTTTGGAAACCACTTGTATTTGAACCATCAACCACAATCTTTCTCATAAATTGCACTTCTTCGATAACTTTGGCTCCAACTAGTTTTGCAAATTGTACAGCAATTTCTACGGCATGATTGTTTGGTCCTCTGGGAGGTTCTTCATCAGTATAAACAAGACAATTGCAACTTTTATTGTAGTAAGTAAATTCTCTTATTCCTTCAGCTTTTGCTGCTGCATCCATTGCCCCCATCTCGCTAGATGTGGGGTGTAAAACGCGTTTGAAACTGCGATTGTTCCCGGATTCTAAATTTCCACACGTACAGAAAAGTTTGCCACAGTCAAGCTGTTGGTGTACTTCAAGGCCTGCCTTCAACTTCACAGTATGGTCGCATTCCTCTAGTTATTAAAGGGACCGGTTGAACAGGCCTTTAATTTTTGGAAGAAGTATAAGTGCCACGAATCCTAGTATGGGTCCGACAAATAGTAAGCCCATTGCTAAGATTGAAAAAACTGCTCCAATCTGGGCATTTTTGTAAGACTTGAGAGAGTAAGTAATCCACGCTCCCCAGATGCCTAAGGCTGAGAAAAGGAAAGTTATTCCAGAGCACCATTGTGTAATCTTAACGTACACGCTATCTTCTAACTTATCTTTTCCATTTCCTTCTTCCATTTCAAAAACAAATCGATTGATTCCATTTATTCCCTGTTCGATTTCAATTAATTTTAGATTATTATCTTGGATTGGAACATAAATTTCCATGGTTGAGTTTTTATGTCCGAATGCGCTAACTTCCACATTATATCTTCCAGGTTTTAGAACAATATTGTAAGTTCCATTACCGTCGTAGGTATGATTGGCAATCTCTGAATTAACAATAATCCTTGCATTTTCGATATCACTAGTATTGTTCCTTACAACAATTTCAATATTTATTCCTTCTGAATTAGGATATTCATCCGGTAGATTCAGAAAGAAGAGTCCATTCATGAATCCTGCTAACGACGCGCTCAGTATGAGTATTGAAATTACATTAACCAATGTTTTTTTTTTTTTACCACCAGTTAAAGGCATTCCATTGTATTTCTTGTAGTCAGAAGGAACTGTTTTCTCTTTTTCGTAATTTTTTGCTTGTTTTTCTTCTATCCCCTCTAATAATGAAGCTTGTACTTTCGTCTCAGAATCAATGTCTATTTCGATTTTTGAACTACATTTACTACATGCTCTTGTAAATTTACCTGAATCATTGCCCATTATCACTATTTTATTAGATTTTTTGCATTCGGGGCATTCAAATTCTATCTTTGCCATTATTTACGCTACTTCAGGGCTATCATCTTTGTTATTTTTTGCTTTTTTCTTTCCAATCTTGATCTGTGGTATTTCTACTTTGAATGGAGGGGGTAGATTCATTTTTTTAGCAATATTAAGGACTTCAAATGATCCCTGGGCCAACGCTCTATTGTGTACGGCCTCCGCAATATTATCTGGCAGTTTGTGTTCCCTTTCCCACTTTTTGACAACCGCTTCTGTATTATGATCTTCTACATAGATTATTTCACAATCGAGCTGGACTATTCCCAGTAGACCGTAAGATACAGTATATCTCAATTCGACAATAATTTCCTTGTTAGATTTCTTCTTTACAGATAAAATCGTAGTGTTGTGATCAATCCTAACTTGTTTTTGCGGTGCAGATTTTCTATGTCTCTTCGCTTCGATAGCTATGAGTTGGAAACCCTTTGCTGGCATATTTGCCCTCACGTGGCCTAGTTATTGATACTATCCTTAATTTAGTGAGTGGTTATTCTTATTATCCCCTATCTTTGGAACAATAATGGTGTACAGAGCAGTTGGGGTATTTTTGATCCTCACGACGCTTGCCTTTGCAGGCTGCCAAGAGGCAGACCCCAGTCGAACAATAATATCAATGCAAATTGACTCAGATGGTGAGACTACATGGATTTATCTGTACACAGTTCCTCGCGTTAAAATGGGTAATTTTACAATTACTTTCGCTGATGATTCTGAAACTTTGCCCTCTGTATTTAGTCATCAACGTTCACTGTCTAGTTCTGAGATTTCTTCTATTTCTGATTCCGACGGTTATTTCGATTTAACTGCCACAGCTGATTTGAAGGAAGTTTACTGGAGTATCAGTTGTAAGATTAAGATTAGTGCCTCCAAATCAGATGAAGAAGTATTTTTGGCCGAGGTCATTTTGTTGGATGGCAGTGACGAGGAGACGGATGTTTGGGAGTTGCCTTATAACATCCCATTGGAGTACGTATCATGAATATATCTAAAGTACCTATTGCATACCAAGCAACTGTGGCATTAGTACTGGCATTTCTTTTGTATTTGGTTTTTTTTCAGATGGGTTGGATAATTTTTGATGCAAGTGATTTACTCATGTTCTATTCTTTTTCGGTTTATACAGTGTCTTTGGCAGCAGTCTTGGGCGGCATACTTCTAGGGATGTTTATTGCCACACGCTCGCTTTCAAATCAGGGATTTACACCATTTGAAATTTCTATGCTTAAATTACGCGACGATATACACAAACTACAGAAGGAAGTCAATTCAATTGCCGTATCACTAAAAAACGATGAAAAAGACAAAGAAAATGGCGAGTAATAATTATATAAACTTTCTACTTTATCTGTAATCTATGATAAGAGGCGCATACTCAATAATGGTATCGCTAGTTGCATTACTTTTGGTTTTACCAATTGCAGGCACTAACCAAAACTTTGCAAGTAATAATTCCGAGCTTTCGTTTAAGGATAATATTGATGGTTCTCGTGATGATGACTATTCAGTTATGATTGAATTTGCAGAAGGTAATGAAGGCCTTTTCAGTGTAACACGTAACGAAGAACTACAAGGTGAATTTGCGGTTACTAATGATGGAACATTTGATGACACTTATGATCTTTCAGTAACTTGGGATGATGAGTTTGACCTTGGTTGGTATGCTGAACCAGATACAGAGAACGTTACAGTTGCTTCAGGCACCCAAGAAGTAATATCCTTCACTTTTAGAGCCCCAATTCAGGGTGTTTACTCAGGAGACTATTTGGAGTTTGCAGTAAAAGTCACTTCACAAAATTCAACAACAACAAGTGCCAGTACAGATCAGCGTTTAGAAATAGTTATGACCTATGCCGTTGATGTGATAACGCGTGAATCTAACTCTCAGGGCGGTGACCGTGGTGATTCGGTAACATATGCTGTGGAAGCCACAAACGTGGGTGAGAATAGTGAGGAATTCAGTATAGATATTGGTAATCTTCCTAAGGATTGGACGGCATCTGCAAGCGAGTCAACAATTGACTTAGATCCTGATGAAACAGGCACCTTCAATCTGGTGGTCAACATACCTAATACCGCTGCAGAAAACGAGTATGCAGAGGTGCGCGTCTCAGTTCATGTTCAGGAAACTGATTATGATCATGTATATGGATATCTGAATACTAACACTACAGTCAATAATGGCAGAGAATATGGAGTTGACCTAGTTGTTGATGCCTTTTCCAAGCAAGTAATTCCCGGAGGCCAAATTCTGTATGATCTCTACGTAACTAACACAGGTGATGAAACAGACTCTTTCCTTCTTGATTTAGGAGATATGAAGGAGGGATGGTCCTCAAATCTGAGTCAGTTCAGTATAGATGACCTTGGACCTGATGATACGGCAAATGTAGTTATGAGTGTGTCCTGTTCATCAGATTCTGTTGAAGATGATTGGTCTGAGGCCTATGTTAGTGTTATTTCCTCTACAAGAGAGCAATTTAGTGATGAACTAACTACGAATACTTCAGTTCGTATACCTGTTAGGGGCGTTGATCTCACAATCTCAGAGGATGCACTGAATGGAAATCCAGGTTCCACAGTTACTTACACAATAACTTTGACTAATTCTGGCACTGACCCTGACAGTTTCATGTTGAGTATAGTAAGATGTGAAGACTGTGATGCATGGGGTGCTTCTTTGAGCACTATGTTTATAGAAGATCTTGAGCAAGATCAATCAGAGGATTTTGAATTTTACATAGATATTCCCGCCTCTGCAAGAAACACTGAATGGGCTGAAATGGGAGTGGTTGCCGAATCAACAGGAAACTCTTCTAAGTCAGACAGTGAAAGTACGACAACAACTGTTAACAAAGTCTTCAACAATCAAATTATATGGGGAGGGATGCAAATTCTGAACCCAGGTGAGACCTCTCAATTCGAAATAACCTTGGTCAATAAAGGGAACAGTGTGCAATCATACACATTCGATTCCAATGAACTTCCTTCTGGGTGGGGCTTTGATAGTACCTTTGCTTACTCTACAAGTGATTTGGAACCATATGGTGGTCAAGAAACCTTCTCAGTTCCTTTTGAGGTCCCTAGCGACACATCTCCGGGTTACTATAATTTCACAGTTGTTTTGATTGTAGACGAATCTGGAGTCACGGTTGATGATGTTGAACTTTCGATAAAGGTTGAATATTATGCAGAGTTCATTTTAGACGTTATTGAGATAGAGTCATTTGATGGACCGGGAGCCACACATGTATTCTCAGTAGAACTTACTAATAATGCAAACGCCGAAGATGACATATCATTACACGTTGACGGCTTACCAGACGGCTGGAATTACTGTATAGGATCCAGTTGTGTCACTTCACTAAGTGTTCCTAAAGGTCAAACAACAAGTTTTGAACTAAAAATTACATCCAGTCCAACAGAGCCAGCAGATACTTTTGATGGAGCTTTCATGAGTTTAGTTGGTGTTTCAGGCCTTAATAACAAAGTGAGCAGTTTTGATACTTTTACGGTCTATACAAATCCATTTTACTTGTTAGTTGCAGAATCTCCATCTGATAGAAAAGATGGCGAATCAGGAGATACAATACCTTTTCAATTAACAATTACGAACAGTGGAAATGATGTTGATTATGTTAATGTGATCATCCCTTCAAATGGTGCTCCACCAGGTTGGATTCCTACATTCTCAGAATCATCATTTACTTTGAATCCCTCTCAGTCAAAAGTAGTGTATCTTAATGTTCCTGTTCCTTCAAATGTTTATGGAGGAGACAATATAATTAAAGTCAAGATATCATCAGACTCTGGATCTAATCAAGTGATTGATATGGAGTTTGTAGTATATGTTCCAGAGATAGCAGACGTTGAGGTTGAACTTAAGACAACGGCTGGTGATGTAACTGCAGGAACTACAGGCCAATTTATAGTAAGATTTGAAAATAATGGTAATACTGTAGAAACACTGAGTCTTTCTATAGAAGGCAAACGCTCTTCTTGGTTCAGTCTTCCTTCAGACACCGTTGCTTCATTAGAACCTGGTGGTTTTAGAGAGATTATAGTAGAAGTTAAGCCTCCAATCACTCAAGCAGCTGGGGAGATGTCTGGAACGTTAAATGTAACTTTGAGCAGTGACTCTTCAAAGACAACTAAGATAACTTTACCGTTTACGGTTTTGAAGTCAAATGAAATAGTAGAAGAAGAACCAGAGAAGGAAGAGGAAAGTCTTCTTCCTGGACCTAGCATAGTTTCAGTTATTCTCATGATTACGCTTCTTTCGAAGTTGAGACGGAGAAAATAGAATTACACCCGTGACTACACCTTTAGGCACCTTCATTCGTTCAGGTGAGGTTCATAAGTTACCTAGTGAGGCAAGCGAATTAGCAGTCATCCTAGAGGATTATTCGAATTCAAAGATTGATGTAGATCTCGAATCTAAAGAAATACCATTGCCTTTGATTAGAAATGCTAGCATATCTCAGGCGGCGAATAGAATAACTAGCCAACTAACTCCCGATAAGAATCTCATACAGTCTATTGAGGCCCTAGATGAAGCTCACGAAATGGTTAACCTAGTCTCGGAAAGACTAACAACTTGGTATACTCAGGTTACAGGTGAACCCCGGACAGTTGTTGAGAAGATATTGATAAAGGAAAACTTACCATCTCAGATAAACCCATTGAAGGACTTTTATAATTCTAATAAAAGTCTGATTACCGAACTTTCAGATTATCTAGATAAGGAATCTCCAGTAGTTTTTCCGAATCTGACAGCCATACTTGGAACACAATTATCAGTTAGAATTGTGGCCGCAGCAGGAAGTTTGCCTAAGTTGGCACGAATGCCAGCATCCACTATTCAATTGCTCGGTGCTGAGAAGGCCTTGTTCCGTCACATGTCAGATGGTTCTCCTCCTCCAAAACATGGCTTATTGTATCAACATCCATCAGTCAAAAAAGCTTCAAGAAAGGATAAGGGCCGCGTTTCTAGAAAATTGGCAGCTAAAGTTGCAATAACAGCTAAAGTTGAATACTATGGAGATAAAAATGAGCGAGGATAAAGATCCCATCCCCTATTCGCGATTATTTACTTTTGGTCTCTTCATGGGAACAGCGGATGCAGTTCCTGGAGTCAGTGGTGGCACGATTGCATTAATTATAGGAATATATCGTCGCCTGATAAGATCTATATCAGAATGTTTAAATTTCGTAAAAGATAGATTCTCCACAAATTCAAAATCTGAATTTATTTCATCTATAAATTTTCTTTTTCCTTTAGGTTTGGGAATGTTATTTGCTTATTATGTAGTAACTAAAATTCTAGTAGGCCCCGATGACTCCCCTGGATTTTTACGTCAAGAATCTACAGCACCTCACATTTTCGCTTTTTTCTTTGGATTAGTACTTGTTAGCGTGAAAGAACCTTGGTCTTTTGTTTCAAATCCAGATTACAAGCACTATTTTCTGTCTATTTTTGGAGTATTTGTAGTGTTTGTTTATTCAAGTTTTAGTGTAGATTCTGAAGGCAGTAGTGGCTTATTGATTATTGGCGGTACTCTCGCACTTACAGCTATGCTACTTCCAGGAATAAGTGGAGCTTTGGTACTCTTGACACTTGGTCAGTATACAATTATAGCAAGCTCATTTCATGACGGAGATTTGGAGCCATTTTTCTTTTTGGTTATTGGAGGTGTAATTGGCTTGTTCACATTTGTTCCATTGATGAATTACATGATTTCTGAGTACCTTGACACAACAATGGCCATGTTAACAGGATTGATGTGTGGTTCTCTGATTACACTTTGGCCTTGGAAGGAGAACTATGATGTGGAGGGTCTTTCACCTAATCTTGGAATATCTCAGATTATTGATAATTTCACAGATACATCTTTACTTTTCACGTTTCTTTGTCTTGTCCTAGGAATGTTTTCATCATACGGTTTGAAGCATTTGGAGATAAAAAAAGGAGATTAATAGCTACGAGAGCTTTTAAAAAACCCCTCTTGTGAAGGCAACAATGCGAGTACTCATTGCGGGTGCTGGTGAGGTCGGTTTCCGCGTAGCACGTGACCTCGTTTATCGTGGACATGAGTTGACTTTGGTGGATTCAGACCCTGCTGCTGTGAAGCGGGCCCAAACCCTTGATGCCCAAGTCTTTCAAGGAAATGCTGCATCTCCAAAGTTACTTTTCGAAGATGCTTCATTGGAGGAAGCAGACTTGTTCATTGGAGTGACAGGAAAGGATGAAGTCAATATTCTGGGTTGTTCAATTGCTAAGCAAATTGGTTGTAGTACCATAGCTAGGATAAACAATCCAACATATACGGATTCACCGACTGGTAAAAACTCTCAGCATATTTTTGGAGTGGATGCCTATGTCAGTCCAGATGAGTTGGCAATGCACAGGATATGGCAGATTCTGTCCAGACCAGCATTGACTAGATTAGAGCATTTCTCGGTTGGCAAGCTTCGAATTCTGGAAGTTAGATTAAGTGATAGTTCACCATCGGTTGGACGGCCTCTTGGTAACCTTCACCTTCCCCCCCACTGCCGTATTGTCCTGATTGCAAGAGAAGAAGGAGTGATAATACCTACTTCTGAGGATACTTTAATGCCTAGAGATAGGATATTGGTTCTTCTAAGCGAGTACAGTGAATTAGAAGCATTATCAGATTCACTAGGTATACCTAAGGAGATAACTGGTGAAAGAAACATCAAACGTATAATGATTGCCGGAACCAGTGAGATTGCTCTTAGACTTGCAAAACAAATAGCAAAAAGATACAAGGATGTGGAGATTTATATCGCTGAACCAGACAAGACAATGGCAGATCAGGCTAGTTCTCAGCTACCCTCCGAAGTACGCTTATTAGTTGGTTCTCCAACAGATCGTCATTTCTTGAGAGAAGAAGGAATAAGGTACGAAGATTTGTTTGTAGCAGCTACAGACAGAGAAGACTTGAATGTTCTTAGCTGCCTTTTGGCAAAGAAAGAAGGAGCTAAACGTACGGTTGCATTGGTTTATCAAACTGAACTAGAATATGTTGTTCAAGACACAGGGATTGACACCCTCATAAATCCTAAGAGAGTTACAGTCAATGCTATAGTAAACCGAGCAACTTCAACTGATGAGATTGAAGGAATGGAAGAGTTGGAAGGCGGTGATGCCTCGATTCGAGAGTTCTTGATTAAAGGCTCAAACGGAAAAACAGACAAAAAACTTAAAGACTTGAAAATTCCAGATAACACGCTTTTGGCTATGATTAACAGAGGAGGTGAACCATTGTTTCCTGACAGCGAATCAGTTTTGAAGCCTGGAGATCACGTTTTGGTTTTCACCCTAAAAAATCAGTTACCTGAAGTGGAGAACTTCTTCCAATAATGCGTGCCAGCCTCATATTGAGTCTTGCAGGACTTATTGTTGCTTTTTTTGGCTTTTCATTCATTTTGCCAATTCTTGCAGGCTTCTTGATGGGTGAAGAGATTGTGAATCTGGCTTGGATGTTTGGTTTTCCCATGTTTTTGTCCATATTTTTTGGTGGATTTCTCTACAATTACTTTCATACTGAAGAAGATATAAGGAATCGTGAAGCCTTTGTTTTGGTTAGCTTTGTTTGGATAATCATGGTTTCTCTAGGTGCCATGCCATATGTGGCATCTGAGAAAATGGGTTTGATGTCTTATGAAATTGGATTGGTCGGAGCATTATTCGAATCAATGTCAGGATTGACAACCACTGGGGCAACGGTCCTTGAGGTTCCCCAAGGGAGCGATATAGTCAATTCTAAACAGTATGCAGAGGGATATTTTGATGCTCCTAAGTCACTTTTGTTGTGGAGGTCCCAGACTCAGTGGTTGGGTGGCATGGGTATTATTGTCCTAGCAACTATCATCTTCTCTAGACTTTTTGGAGGAGGTATTCAAGTTCTTCAAGCAGAAATGCCTGGAACTGGACTTACTAGATTGAAGCCTCAAATGGCCCAAACAGCACGTCTCTTGTGGAGTTTGTATTTCGCTCTGACGATAGCAGAGATAGTTCTGCTTAATTTTGTAGGAAACATGCCTCTTTATGACGCAATCTGCAACTCATTTTCAACAGTTTCAACGGGTGGTTTTTCACCAAAAGTTGAATC
>CAYSOH010000003.1:19608-24652 GCA_964432625.1 uncultured archaeon | reverse complement strand
CCGAAGTATTACCTAAATAATAATAATCTGAATGTTGAATTAGAATACCCTGATGCGCATTATCAGTTACTGTATTAGATTCAATCACACCATCATTTGATGAGGACCCTGTAACAGAAATACCTCGTTTATCAGAATCTGAAATTGTATTATCCTTGATTAAAACACGCGGTGCGCCATTGTGAACTGTTATGCCATCATCATTATCAACAATTGTATTACCATCAATTACTGAATCTGCGGCACCCTCAAGATAAATTCCATCTACAGTATTATTTCTAATTATATTAGATTTTATTACTACGTCATCCTCAGAAGATTTGATACCATGATTACCATTCCACCATATATTGTTCTTATAAATCTTAACTGCCGTGGTTGATGAATCGCCAACAAATACATCAATACCATTATTATGATTATTAGAGAAAGTTGAATTACCAACCCAAGCTCCAGAACCCTCTATAGACGCACCTCTGTAGCATGTCGTAGCTATAACATTCTCAATAGTAATATCATCTCCAATCAATTGGAATCCATTGTAAGCATTGGTACTACCACAGCCTTCAACTTTAATGTTCCTTATTGTGACATCATCGGAAGTTATAGAGAAACCCTTACCACTGGATGTTGCATTTAGAGTTGTATTTCCTGTTCCATTACCAATTATCGTTATACTCTCATCAACTTCTACATTCTCACTATATGTCCATGCCCAAATGTGCAAAATATCGCCAGAAGAGGCATTATCAATTGCGTCTTGGATCTTGTAGTAATCTGTGCTTGTATCCGTATTTCTGACAAGACCTTTGACCCAATATGATGGAACTGAAACCGTCTCAGTATGAGAAGTACTCATGTCAATTGACTTCTCTTTACTTCTAACTCCATAGTGGTACTTCAGAATGTTAGAGATATCCGTTGGAGTTGAGCTTCCATTGTAAATACGATAATCAAGCGAGAATGTAGCTCCAGCTTCTCCATTCGAATCTGAAACTGCATCTGTTCCTCCATAGAATGGTGTTGAATACACCTTGACTCCTTTTGTAAGCAAGGCAAAGTCAATACCTGGGAAGGCATTATCATCACTATCCTGGAAGACAATTTCCAAGTTGGAAGTAATAGTCAGTGTTGAATTGCTATTGACAGATATGGTTGAGAAAGTGAAATTGAATGCAGTGTTATGCTTAGAATCCTGAAGATATACATCCTTTAGACTACTATCTGATGAATTTGTATGTTTGATGTAGTTATTGTCTGAACCCGAAGAAAACCAAACTCCCCTTCCACCATTATCTATGATTGTCATATAAGTTAAATTACAGTAATCACAATTCGAATACTTGACACCACCATCATTTTCTTTGAGAGTATTATTCTTAAACTCAACTAACTTAGAATTTCCAGCAAGAATTCCATATCCATTATTATCGGTTAACGTATTTCCTATAACCTCAACATTATCTGAAGATTGAATAGATATTGCATCATCCTCGTTACTCTTAACAGTATTGTATTTTACATTGCCAGAATGTGATCCTAACAATAAGTAAACTCCATTACCTGAATTATCTTTGATTGTATTATTGTAGATGAATACATTCGTGCTGTTCTGAGCCTTTATCCCATGCTCCCCGCCTTCAATAGTGTTATTAGTTATTGATGATGATTTAGAATCTACCAATAATATGGCCATATCTGATGTATCACCATCTATAACATTCAATGTGATTAGTGCATTGTTTCCTACAGCATGGATTGCGTTTTCCTCATTATCTTCAATAGTATTCTGTTGAACTGTAGTACGTGCACCCTCAGATGAAATATGAATTGCATCCTTTTCATTATATTTGATCGTATTATTGATTACTTTGGTATAGATTCCATTTACGTAGACTGCCCAGTCTTGATTATCATTGATAATATTGTCTTTAATCGTATTATTCGCAGATCTTGTTATGTCGTTAGTTACACCTATACCATATTTTCCATTAGCTTTAATCGTATTATCTACTATCTTGTTGGAATTAGAAGATGTGATAACTATACCTGAATAATCATTAGATTCAATTGTGTTGTTGTAGATTACTGTATTATCTACTTCATACAACCTAAGTGCCTTGCCTGAATCCGAATTACCATTATTCTTGATTGTATTATTGTCTATGAATGCATTATCACAATTGGATGAAAGGAATAATGCATCACCATTATTGGTCTTTATGATATTCTTCTTGATCTTAACTCTCTTAGAATCTGAGAAATAGAGTCCATATGAATCATGGTCCTCAACTGTATTAGAGGACACAGTTGCATCATCTGCATTGTTAATATATATTCCATCATCATTATTAGAAATCGAATTAGATTTAACTATCAGATTCTCTGAAGATGATACATAAAGGCCATAATCTGTATTCGAACTGAGTGTATTATTGTCTACGATAGTAGTATCAGAACTGGATAATTTTATTCCATGATCTCCTGAACTTGAGAAAGTATTGTTCCTGATGAGTGTACCGTCTGATGATTGAATATATAATCCTGAAAAATGGCTGGATGTGACTGTATTACTGTATATTTTGTTGTCTTCAGAACTTGATTTCAGATGAATTCCACTCCTACCTGAATTAGTTATAGTATTGTTCTGGATTAGGTTTGAGTCTGATGCAGTTAGATAAATTGCACCATAATCTGAACCTCCATCTGCTGCAGAATTCTTAATCGTGTTATCCTTGAATGTAGCGCTATCTGTATTCTTGATGTATACTCCATAATCTCCATTTGATGTATCCTTGAAGACGTTGCCTTCAATAACAAAACTGTTGGATTCTTCAATTAAAGTGAGATTCTTTCCTGAGAATATAGAATTCTGAATCTTCAGATTTGTTACATCGTTGGCATGGAGTTCATAATCTTTGCTAGATGCTACCTTGGTAGAATTTCTTACTGTTATCGAATCACATGATGTGATATACAGCCCATAGGCTGATGAACCTCCATATCCTGCATTGTGAATAAACACATTGTCAAGAATTATATCATCACTGTCTGCAATTTCAAAGCCATGTGATGATGATGAATTTTTGAAATTACTATCCTTGAAAGTTATGGTGTCTCCATCTGTCACATACACTGATTTTCTATCTGTTGAATTAACTGTAACACTGGTAATGGTACTCTGGCTAGTGCTATCAAAATAGATACCATAATCTGAACTTGGGGAAGACAGTATGACATTCTCAACGTTTAAGTTGTTGTAATTGCCTGCATAAAGTAAACTATCTGAAGCGCCACTCAGAGTCA
Source organism: uncultured archaeon (assembly GCA_964432625.1). Classification (GTDB taxonomy): domain Archaea; phylum Thermoplasmatota; class Poseidoniia; order MGIII; family CG-Epi1; genus CG-Epi1. The sequence goes on along the minus strand of CAYSOH010000003.1, from coordinate 21,346 downwards.
GGTTCTTGATTGTAACTCCATTAGATTTCACCTCTATAGAATAATCTCCAGTACCACCATTGATTATAGATGTGGCTGTTGAATTACCAATTAGTGTGACGCCTTTAGTAATCTCAACATTCTCGTTATACGTCCAAGCCCAAACATGCAGTACATTATCCGTACTTGCAGCGCTTATGGCCAATGAAAAACTAGTGTAGAGTGTGCTGGTATTAGTATTCTTGACCACGCCATAACGGAAGACGTCCGGCACTGTGAATGATTTGGTCGTATCTGTATAAAACGTAGTCCAAGTAGACTTTGCTCTAACTCCATATGCAAGATTTATAGTGACATTATTAGGAGTTATATCAGACGTTGTGTAATAACCAGACACCATGAAAAGTGATTTTGAAATAGAACCTGTGCCATCTGTTAGTGAATCTGAACCGCCCCAGTGTGATGTTTCATAATAGGTCTTAGAACTATCTTTAATCTCTATCTCTACATTTGAAAATGCATCGCCATCTTCTTCGATGGTCTTAACATCAAGTGTATTGTAAACATCAACACGGCAAGTATTGGAAATTTGGATTGTTGAATATGTATTATCAAAGAATTTATTAGTGTTAGCACCGTTACCGCAATGTCTCAAGTATATGTCTTTGCTTGTGTGTCCTGTAAATGTATTATTGCCGAATTCTGCTCTCCAAGACCTATAATATGAATAAAAACCGTAAGTTTGATCACTGTCACCCTCAAAAGTGTTATTTTCAACTTTCCAATCTTGGCAATAATAATTACAATATACTCCATAACTGGAACTACTTTTAACCAAATTGTCTTCAAATTGGATATAACGTCCCCAACTACTAGATTGGTCTGACTTGTGAAATCCATAGTTATTATCAACTATGCGATTTCTTGCAACCACCACTGGGTTGCTCAAACCATAAGTACTGTAACTAACTTGATTAAACCAAATTCCTCTTTGTGTATTGTTATGTATGTAATTATCATATATTTCAAGACCTTTATACTGATAATACGCATAAATTCCATAATAATAATTTTTGATAACATTATTCTGAATCAAACCTGAATCATCACTAGAATAGCTATTATACAAACAAATTGCATAGTATGCTATTGAAAGTGAGCCCTTGTCAAAAGTTGAATTGGTCACCTCTATGTTATTCGCATAGTATGTCATCAAACCATTATATGTCTCATAGAAGTACACATTATCTATTACAACATTCTGTGCATAATACGCAAATATAGCTCCCTGAGCAGAAGAGCCTGTACTAGTGCTATTAGCAGATCTAGTTATTTGTAAATTCTTTATGGTACTGTAATCTGCTGAATTGTCAAGTTTGATGACACTATCTCTATATCTTCCATCTATAATCGTTCTTGACGTTCCTGAACCAAGGATATTAACCCTAGTGTTTACCGCTACATTTTCCTTGTATTTCCCAGGCCAAACCTCAATTGTATTTCCTGAACTTGCCGAAGATACTGCACTAGTTAAAGAATAATACTGCTTATCTTTGTTTCTATTGTAAATTCTGAAATCTAGAACGTTAGCTTCCAATTTATTATCTGAAATCGCTGTTGCCACCACTGGTTTTGACCAATCTCCATATCTCAAACCAATGTATGGATTGACCGATGCCCCAGAAGAAGAGCCGTCGTAAACCTTAGTTATGACAAATAAATCATCTAATTTACCTTCACTATCTGTCTTGTCATCTGA
>CAYSOH010000003.1:0-19508 GCA_964432625.1 uncultured archaeon | reverse complement strand
ACATTTCTCTTACCACCATACACTGGACTTCCTTCATGCTCCCAATCTCTGGGGTCAACCCACATATGACCCAATCTCTCAAAGTTATCAAAGTATGATACTGAACTTGGGTTAGCATCTTTGTAGATTTTCACATCATCGATGTACCAGCCTTCTTGTGCATTGCTGTCATCGCTACAGAATGTGAACTTGAGTCTAACATCCTCCCCTCTATAATCTGACAAATTGAACAGTTTAGAATGCCAGCCTGTAGATGATTTATCCCCTGTGAATGCCTTCTCATCATTGTCACAATCAGAACCATCATACATCAAGTTGTCATAACCACCTAAAGGCGTCAGAAGACTCCAAGTAGTTCCAGAATCCTTTGATATGTAAACACGACCACCATCAAACCGCTCCTCCGTCTTGTACCAAGTCCTTATAGATAGAATACTGGATTCACCAATATCTCCATCTGGAAGAGTAACATCAGATTTCATTCTGAAGGAAGAAGACCAACTGTCTCCATATTCATCCTCGTCTGCATCACCAACCCAGAATGAATTTACACCAGAATCTGCCCTTCTATCACTGTCCAAAGTAGTATTGACACGATTCCATTGATAGGTTCCATTATCCTTGATTGTGGTCTGGACCGAGGTTTTCTCCAACAATCTTGAATCTGAATCTATTGAAAGCTCATCAAACTCAGTATCAATCAAAACGTTTTCCCAACCATTCCTTGTAGAATTAGAATCATATCCATGATGAATATCATAATCTTCATTATCATCAAAACTAGGTTCAAGTATTTGATTATTCTCGGCACCTCTTGTGAAACCTATGCCATATTTGTTACTATAAAAATAACCATAATTAACCTTGTTATCATCTCCACCATAGAATAACAAACCTACATAATCTGAATTATAGGCATATGTTGAATTAAAATAATTCCGATTAGAAGCTACCTTAAATCCAACGCCATCTGAACTATAAGACTGTGCCTGAGTGAAAATATTGTTATTACTACCCTCTGTAAGATAATAGCCTACTGTGTCAGTACATTGTATACTTCCATAACGAATATCGGAACTAGTAACATGATAAAGAGTTATACCAATTTCAAGATCGTCGCCACTACCACAACCGTGCGTTGAAAATGATTGAACATACAAATCCTTGGCATATGAAGCTCGAAGACCATTGGAATTGTAATATGCTTGAACATCTATAATTGAAACATCAGTTACTGGATTACCCTCCGTTCCTTGAATTACTAATCCCGCATCACCACTACTTTCACCAATATCTGAACCTGTAGACTTCAGATAGAAATTCGTCAATGAAGTGTCATCTACAGTTATTTTGAATACATAACCGCCTTCGCTTGCATCAACTCTAGGCTTTTGATTATTACCTCCCCAGAAAATATTCTCAACATCTTCCAAATCTATAGCTTTTTTCCATATAACTACCTCATCAATAGTTCCATCAAAGAAATCGTTATAGCTGCCATCTGAGTTCCCGTCTTGAGCGCCAAAAATTTGCTTATTATCACTGTTTGAAATAGAAGCTGTATAATTGCAGGTCTTATCTAATTCATCATTAATGTATAATTTGATACTAGATTCATCGTAAGTGGCAGTAACGAGAGTCCAATTATTCTCAGTTATCTCCGTATCAGAACTACAACTGCCATAACTTGAACCAAAGCCAACCACAAATTGCAACTTGGCGTTTCCATCGACTAATATCTGATAGCCATCAGAGTTTGATTTGAAATTAGAAAATATAGTTCTGGAACTTGTGTCATTATCATCCACATTAATCCAAGCACTTATTGAAACCTCAGAAACGTTGTAAATCGAACTATGATCTACTTCAATGTAATCATTAGTTCCATCAAACTCTACTGCATTATCTCCCCAAAAAGATGAAGTTGTTCGAGTTGCGCCTTCCATATCTCCATGATTATCTTCACACCATAACCTATCGTAAGCATAAGTGTTTCCGGAATTATCAAAATTATAATAGCCAATAACTGGATTATTATTACAATAGTTATAGAGCCCATCCATATCGACACCGGAATTCCCTCCAAGAATAGTTAATCTTTTATCGACGTTAACCGCATCGTTGTATGTTCGTGAAGCAACACGTATTGTGTCCCCGGCAGATGCATTTTCAACAGCATGTGTTATGTTTGAATAATCTGCGGCATCATTGAAATTATCCACAGTATATGTTGCAGCTTCAGAACTATCAGAAATTGAAATTAAGAAGAAAAATGCCACTAGTAAAAGGAAACCAGCGAATACATTCCTAATGTTGGAAACCATCATTAATCCTTTTTATTGGCTTGGCCGCGTACACACGCGTTCAATCGCTATTTAAAACGAAAGGCTGCCATATTTTAACTCTTTTAAAGCCTTAAATCATACTAAATAGAAGGTCCCTTTTTCTAAATTCAATGGCTGTATCAAACGATCTTTTCAAGGAACTTATGCGAAGGTTTGCAGCAGGTGTTACACTAGTTACTTTTAATGAAAATGGGAAGTTGGGAGGACTTACCGTTTCTAGCTTCTGTTCACTCTCAATGGACCCTCCTTTAGTTTTAATATGTATCGATAGAAAAGTAGCAAGCCACGAATCGCTAGAAAAAACTACTACTTTTGGTGTAAATATCTGCAATTCTGAGCAAGGAAAAGTGGCTTGGGATTTTGCAAACCCAAACGTTGACAAAAATGAGCTGGTAAAATCCCTTCCACACCAGATGACAGAAAATGGAACGCCATTATTGGAAGGATGTCTAGCATCGATGGAATGTACAACCACTGAGAAATATGATGGAGGAGATCATACTATATTTGTTGGAAGAATTGAACAAGGTAATTTTGATGAGAATGCTGAGCCTCTGGTGTATTATAGTTCTGCTTTAGGGGAATTCAAACCGAATTAGAAACAAAATCATCAATTACTTCTTGTGGAAAATCTCCACGGAGAGCTATCTGTGTTCTGTAAAAAACAGCTGAAAACCAAAGTTCTTTAATCTCTATTTCACCAGAAGAGAGTGACAATCTGCCTATTGGAGACCATAATCCAAAGCTGAAAGCTGCTTCACATTGGGTTTCTTTGACATCAAATTTAGAGGCTAATAACAATTTTTCTAACTCGACTATGATTCTATCGCCTTCCACTTCTGAAAGAAATGCCTTCCCATTCCTGAATCTATAGCCCTGATAAGCAACAAAAATCCCGGAAAATCCCAGAAGGAGGAAAGACCAATTTATTGCTTGAGTAAAAAAAGGAAAGTTCTGAGCCTGACTAGGTGAAACATATTTCTCAAGAAACAAATAACAAATGACTGTTACTGAAAGTATAACGACTGCAGCAACATACCATTCTCGGCTTTCACTATTATATTCAATCTTGGACATTAGAAAAGAGTCTGTTGTTTTGGCGCCCGTTTACCCTTCTTTAGAGCTTTTTCATCCCAATCAAAGACCTCTGTAACACGGGAAAGGGATTTAGCGAGCCTGTCTGCGTAATAATTGTAATCAGGTTCAGGGCATTCTTCATCTGGAATATAGGGTTCTACCTTCATTGGAGTGACACTAGCATTAGTAACAATGAAAGAGACTTTCATACCACTTACAAATGGTCTACCAGTCTCTATATATTTCTTGTAAGCTTGTAAATGTGCCTGATTGTCCTCGTTAACGTATTTTCTTTCTAGATTAACTGTTTTTGATATCACTAGATTATGTTTCTCAACTTCCCCTTTTGATATCTTAGTTACCCAATCAAGGGATGATTCTAGAGCCTCATCAACGTTACGATCCATTAATTTTGCAAATATATCTTTCAGTGCCCAGACTTGAACGGGGAATGAATCTGTTCTACGAGTTTCATAGCCTCTTACCAGCATCCCCTCCTTAGGCCAAACTTGCTTACCAACGTATCTCTTTTTTGCACCATGGGAGAAAAACGGTTGCAATATCTTCTCAAATTCTAACTGTTTGGCCCCTACTGAATATCGTTCAGCAATCTTTTGACCAAATTCAACAGTTCCTTTCAAATCCGATTTAGGAGAACGGAAAAATACTGAATCTGTGTCACCATATATGACGTCCAAACCCTCGTTTTCCAGTTCTCGCAATATGTCCTTCACATAATCTCGGGCATATGCAGTTATTGAAGCTCCAATATCTAGATTAGTGAATCTATAGAAGTATGAAGCAAAAACTCCATATACTGAATTCATAAGTATTTTTATTGCCTCTTGGACACGGCGGTAATATTGCTCTTCGTCTTCAGTCTTAGCTGCAGCTTGAAGTTCCTTAGCGGAATCTCGATCTGCCATTAGATTAACCAAAAGTTCAGGTAATAGGCCTTCCTTCTGTTTTGGACTCTTGAATTTGACACCGTGTGGAGTTTCAATCTCGCCATCTTCCGACATGGTAGTAAAACACAGATTGCGATCAATGATGATACTAGGATACATTGACTTGAAGTCAAGAACACAGACCCATTCATACAAGCCAGGATCCAAGCTGTGAACATATCCTCCTTCAATATGGCCTGTGCGCTTTCGACGGTTTGTCATCGGGACACCTATGCCCTTTGAATCTGCAAACCTAATCATCAACGAATCAATCATATTGGAGGTCATTCCATTGATGACATCATCCAGTGGCAGCTTAGAAACGGAACTTATGTGTTGATATTTCTGTACCACACGTATATGCTCAAGAATCTCCAAAGCTAGTTTGGCATCCTCAAGACAATAATCCATTACTTTCTTTGGATCATTAGCCCATTCTTCATCCATTTTCTTTGGATTTACATCATGTTTTTCCCTTCCCAGAAGCTGTTTTGCTACTGCATTAAGTGATTCTTGACGGGGGCGAACTTCGCGTTTGACATTCCACCAAGCGTCAGCCACAACTCTACCCTGCACCCTCCAAAATCGCTTCATTCTTTGTTGAATTTGGCTTCCATCTCGACCAAAATTCAGCTTAATTCCATACACCTCTGCTCTCTCTACCAGAAGAGGAAGGTCATAACCATCAATGTTGTACCCAGTTATAATGTCTGGATCATTGTCTGAGATAGCCTTCACAAAATCGTTGAGTATCTTCTCCTCATCACCGTGAAGCGTTTCTTCAACTAAATAACCCTCCGAATTCTTAACACAATAACTCAGACAATAAATTGTGCGCTCATAGATTGAATTCTCTATATCAAAACTAAGAAATTTGAAATCCGATTCAAATGTGTCTACTGTAGTGATTTTCGAAGAATCTATTGTCTTACAGCTCCAATTACCCTTGTCAATCTCTTCACCTTCTACGTTTATACAACCACCAATATTATTGTCATACAAATAACGGTAATGGAAAGGAATGTCTGCAGCCAATGGTTTGAAACCATTATTACGAATCCAATCTCTTATCCTAGGGACATTACCTGGATGAGCTGCCGTAATTTTAGTACAATTCTTAACGCTCCCATCGACCCATAATTCTTGGGATTCAAGATTCTCTACATCATCTCTCTGTTCTAACGTCTCCAAAATGTCCTTAGTCGGTTCAACAATTTGAAAATAAGGCATTAGAAGTGGTGTACGGACTGCAATTGATTCACCATCTTTTGTCGTCCCAAAAAGATAGACCATCGTACGCTCTTTACCATCAATATTTTCGTTAAGCGAAGCTGCTGTAAGTAACCTGATTGAATACTCCACAATACTCCAAGAAAAGAGGGCTATTATCTCTATGGGACTAAAGTGAATTCAGTGCTTGTTCGAAATCAGAGATTAAATCTTCTGCATCCTCTAAACCAGTTGAAAAACGTACGAAACCTGGGCCAATTCCTGCTGCAAGGCGATCTTCAACCTTCCAGGAAACATGTGTCGTAGAACAGGGCATGGAAATTAGCGATTCAACACCGCCCAAGGAAACTGCCTGAGCTGCCAGAGTTAAATTATCCATTAACTTGCGTCCGGCTTCATCGCCCCCCTTGACCTCAAAACAGACCATAGTACTTGATGAATCCATAACCTTCTTGCAAAGTTCATAGTCTGCATGGCTCTCGAGTCCCGGATAAAGAACTCTTTCTACCATTGAATGCTTCTCTAACCAATTTGCCAATTTACCTGCTGTATCCGTAGATCTTTCATAGCGCACGTGAAGCGTTTTCATCCCTCTTTCTAGAAGTGATGCCTGATGGGGGTCCATAGTGCCTCCAAAATTCCTAGACTTGTACCATATTTGATCTATAATATCTTTACTTGCTGCAACGGTACCTCCCAAAATGTCACTATGACCATTAAGTAATTTAGTGACCGAATGGATGACTGCCTCGAAACCATGATTGAGAGGCTGGCATGCCATCGGTGTCGCAAAAGTACTATCTACTATTGGTATTGCCCCATACTTCTTCGCTAACTTAGCCAATGCTGGTAAATCTGAAACCTCAAGTAAAGGATTCGTCAAAGTTTCACAATACAATACTTTAGTTTCCTTTGATTTCAACGCCTTCTCAACTTCATCTAAATTCTTGACATCAACATACTTTACATCTATACCAAATCTAACAAAATCTTGATCAAGAGTTAGTATTGTTCCACCATAAAGATTACGAGTTGTGACTATTCTGTCGCCCTGGCCAAGAAAAGTTAGCAAAGTAGTGCATATTGCTGACATCCCTGATGAAAATACAAGAGCATCCTCAGCGTCTTCAAGCTGTGCGACTTTTTTCTCAACGGCTCGGTTTGAGGGGTTATTGTATCTAGAATAAACTGGAGCTCTGGGCGTTCCCTTCTTCCACATTCCATAGCTATCATCATCTAAAAAGAAAGTAGATGACTGGTAGACAGGAGTATTGAGGGAATTTTCACTTGGTGATGTACCAGAATGAACAGAACGTGTGCCCTTACCTGCATTTTTGTGCTGTTCCTTTTCTGATGACATTAGTTAACACTTAAGACACTGGTTAAGAACTTTAGCAATATACAATCAATAAATAGTAAGTCTTAAATTACAAAGTAGATAACATAGGTTTACACATGGTGAATTTTGGACGCAATTTTCTATTCGCAATGTTACTGGTGGCATTCGTCATACCAACGGCCAGTGCAGGTTTAGTACAAATATACATAAACGATTCAGAGGATCTTGTAACTACTGAGAATCCTATTTCTATTCAACAGGGAAAAGACTTCACTATTACCTTCCATGTTGGTGGACCCTATAGAATAGAATCTGGAGATGATAATCTTTCTGTTTATGAAACTTATCTGGATGTCCATTTTCTGAACGATAACGACATGAGGCCAGCGTGCACCATGTGTGCCATTCCAAATTACCAAAAGCTAAGTGATACTGAGAAAGATCCCGGATATGATGAGTATACTGCAAGATTTTATGGAGATAATGTTAATCTCGAAGGATACAGCGGTGATTTAGAATTCTCAATACTAATGACCAATAGAACTGGAGGGATAGTGTGGTCTAATGTACTTGAGATTACAATGACGTCTGCATCCAGTGGGGATAGCGATGGCTCTTCGGGTTTCTCACTACCAGGATTGCCGCCTGTGATTGAGGAAAACTTCATTGTGATTGCTGGTGGACTTCTGGGAATAGTTATTCTATCATTTCTGATTTACACTTTTGTCCTAGCTCCTGAAGACACAACAGCGGATTTATTCAAAGAAAAAGAATCTATTGATCCTCTAAGCAAGAGTCTAACTGGTGTTGGTTATGATTCTGATCTCCCAGGTGAAGAGGAAGATGAAGAAGAGGATGATGAAGAGGAGGAGAAAGGGCTTCTGGATGATGATGAGGATGAAGAAGATTTTGATGAAAGTAAATTACTAGCTGAACTAACCAGTTCTCAAGGATTAAAATCCTCCGATGAAGAAGAGGAAGAAGAACCTAAGGAAGAACCAAAGAAACCTGCAAAGAAAAAAGTTGTTAAGAAAGCAGTTAAGAAGAAGGTAGTTCGTAAGGCTGCACCTCCAAAAGATACACCTAAGAAACCCGAAGTTAACATGGGTGAAGGTGTGATTAGAATAACATGTCCATCATGTGAAAAAGTTCATAATATAGAGGATACAACCACTAAATTTATTTGCAGTTGTGGAAGAAGAATAAGGGTCTAAATCAGTCTACAACTCCCAGAATCATAAACAATCTTCTCGAATTTTCATCTTGGTCTAAGAATACATCAACCGGTTTAACAACCAAATTAATATCCTTCGACTTGAATTTTGCTTCCTCAACTGGAAGTGCAACTTTCCAATCTGTCAACGGTAAACAGTCATACTCGCGATTACCCTCTGCCAAATTAATAGCTGCTTTTGTTATCCATATTTTTCTTTCTTCATCAGGAACATCCACCGAATAGACTCTACCCTGAAAATAGCTTACTTTAGCTGTGATTTGGCTAACTCCATCAAATTTGAACGCAGCTGATAATTTTCTTTGTTCCAATTCATCTGGGTAATCAAAACCAAAATCTGTCATTGCCTCTATATTCTTTTTCAATAATTGAGAGGGATATTCGTCCTTGTCTAAAGCTGCTAACAATATCCTTTCCAAACGAACGGGAGCATTCTTCTCCGATTCAGCCATCACTCGATAATAACTAAGAGGATGTCTAATCTGGCGGCACAGTGCATTGGGTCCCGGGCAAACACCACTAGAAACAAGTGTGTCACACTTTGGCGGACTATATTTTGTACTTGAAGTGGTGCCTGTAATATGCTCAACTTGATAACGTGTGAAAGATTCTTTGAAATCTGGGGCTGTTGCGAACAGGCGCATTACAGATTCTGGGTCCTGATTCAATGAGGATAGGAATGTCGTAATGAAAAAACGTGAAGGATGTGCTAAGTTTACTCCAGACTGAAGGTCTAGTAAATTCAAATTAAAACAAGGGGGTGCTTTGGAAAGATCAAAACGACCTAACTCTTTCATCGCCTCAGCCTGCCTTTCATCAACTACCGTATTAAGGCCACCAATCCTTTCAGTAAATGTCTTTGACACTGTAGTTCTCAAATCCTCTATTGTTCCTTCGTATTGATCTCTTATCTCCCTTGGTGCCTCTGGTAATTCCTCAAGATGCTGACGTATGACCTCTCGCATTAATCTAACAAATGTTTGTCTATCTAAGGTCACTATTCCATTACTTACTCCACGATTTGAAAGCTTCCAATCTCCCTCCCTGAGATTAGAAGAGGCCCTCACATAATCAATAAAATTCATATTGAAATCATTATCACTTAGTTCTACTGTTACTATTCCAAGAGAGTTTGAAACCTCAATTAATCCTTCATTGTTCTCAGAATTTAGGAATTTTTCAGCCCTCCGAGCCTCTGAAAGAGCTACATAGTTTACCAAAGCCTGATTATCTGCAGCGGCCAGAACCAACCTAGAGATAACATAACCAATCACTATATCTGATTCATCATTAGTAGGTGGGCCTTCAACATCTATTATACCTGAAGTTGCAGAACCTTCAAGTCTGGACAATGCCAGTGCCCTTGCTTCAGCATAATAATAATCACTTAGAAGTGAATCAAGTTTGATTCCATCCAATAGTTTACTAGCAGAGGGCAAAAACGGATATCTCCAGTGTTCAGGCACATTCTAGCAAGACGATGCGGTTTTATAACAGCAATCAAGGGTGCCTTAGCGTGACCGAAAGTCTATTGGAGCTGAAGGAAGTCCAGAAGAGCTACCGAACTTATCGATTCGGGAAAGAAATTGAAAGTTTCGATGCTCTAAATAAATTAAGTTTTAATGTTGGTAAAGGGCAGATATTTGGCTTTCTAGGTCCAAATGGAGCAGGAAAGACCACCACGATAAAGTGTATTGTGGGAATCTTAGATTGTGACAGTGGTAGCATACTGATAAATGGAGAGAATATCGAGGAGAACCGGCTGGAAAGTAAGAATAAGATTGGTTTTCTGCCTGAACAGGTTGGGCTTTACGGTGGATTAACACCTTCTGAGACTCTTAGACATTACGGAGGATTTTACGGTCTAAACGAAGAGGAAATCAAAGAAAGGGGAAGAGAACTCTTACAGAAATTAGGATTATCAAAAGATTCTGAAAGAAAGATAAGAGGATTCTCTCTTGGAATGAGAAAGAGACTGGCCCTAGCTGTGGCTCTGTTGCACAAACCAGAGATACTAGTTCTTGATGAACCCACGTCAGGACTTGATCCAAGAGGCGTTAAGTCCCTGAGAATACTATTGAAAGAACTCAATGATGAGGGGCTGACAATTATACTTAGTTCACATGTGTTGACGGAAATTCAAGAAATCTGTACACATGTAGGAATAATAGATAAGGGAAAATTAGTCAGACAGGATAACATATCTGAGATAAGAGAAGAAATCAAGAAAACTGAGATAAAATTATCATTAAGAGTAAAAGATTTCAAGGACAAAAATGCAAATAAACTTGATAAGAAGAAAGGTGTTTCTGTAGTAAGTCAAAAAGATATTGGAAAACACACTCAAGTGACTCTAAAATTGAAGGAAGATATGATTCCATGGGTGACTGACAACCTAGTTTCAGATGGAGTGAAAATATTCTCTATAGAACCACATAAGAATTCACTGGAAGACGTTTTTCTTGAAGAAACTGGAAGTGATGATTAATGATTAAATTATATGAATTCCTTAACAAAAATGAGAATTGGAAACCTCTCATCGTGTCACTTATAATTATTCTTCTGGTTGCAATAACACACAAAATCTACTGGGAGACAACAACTGAAACCGATCCTGAGAAAATATGGAATGGACAAACCTTCTCAGTCAACAATCCTGGAGAAAACGAGAATCAAGTATGGAACATCGACTTTGAACAGCAGGTTGGAGATGTGATTATTTTCAAAGGCGTTTTAGAGACATCACCCCGAAATGAGGTTTATCAGAATTTTACAACAGGTGGATTCATAGATGCTGAAGGAGTGGTTTACAAAGAGGATCTTTACGGAAAGACTATGCTTAATGTGGGAGGTATGAGAATACTAGTGAACGGAAGTTTAGGTGGAGAATTCTTTGAAAGTGAAATTGTTACAGTGAGAGCCCACCTAGTCAGAAATATAACAACTTTCCAGAATGGAGGTCAAGATACAACCCTATTTAGTGAGCGTTGGGAAGCTGAACCTGAAGATGTCAAATTGGCCTCAGATGTGGATTATTATTTCTTTGGAATAGAAACTCTGATTTTCATTATTGGATCCTATTTATCACTGAAGAGAATAGATAAGCTAAACAATCAAATGAGACTAGTATGGCATCTTGCAAAGTTTGAGTTCGAAAATGGTGTAAAGTCATCCAGAATGATAGTGCTTGGTCTTTTCTTCTCTCTATTCATCATAGGTATCGGATGGGTACTCGGTGATATGCAAGATACAGAAGTAGACTCTTCCTTCTATGTAGAAAGTGGAAATCATGCGCTACTACAATTTTGCTTTTTCACTTTCTTTGTTGTTTCGTTAGCTGCAATTGCAGTTTCAGTTGACTCATTTCACAAAGAAAGACAGACCAATACTATGAGTATGCTTCTTGCAAGACCTATAACTCGTGAAGCAATAGTTGTTGGAAAAGCCTTAGGATTAACAATGGTCATAGGACTTCCAGCTTTTGTTGCCCAAGTAGTTGGTTTGTACCTAATGATCTCTAAGGGAGACATACCTTCTCTATGGGGAATAATGGCCTTCCTATTATTTGGTCAAATCATGATTTTCACTATGATCTCATTCCAATTCTGTTTTGCAGTAATTGCTAGAAATGGAACTGATGTTGTAATCTATGGCTTGGGTGCTTGGCTACTTTTCGCCATAGTTTGGAATTTGCTTGTCTATGCAATCTCATTTGCTATTGGAATAGAATTATCTGAAGGATTTGAGACAAATCCTGAATATCAAGTATTAGCTAGTCATTTGGGACTCTTCAATCCTGGATACGTCTATCAATTCGCTGTAGGACTTCTGACACACAGAACCATTGCAATAGATATGGGTGGTATCCCTGGATGGTTAGTTTTATTGGCACTTGTCCTATGGCCACTAACTTGTCTAAGAGTCTCAACATGGCTCTTCAAGAGGGAAATGAAAGGATGAGACGTGAAATGAACAGGGATGATGATGGCGTTACACATGTCATAGAATTCACTATTGCATTGACCATGTTTGTTTTGATATTCCAAGCGTTTACAGCATCCATGAACTACAGGATTGGAGTTGATCTTGACAACAACGATAATCGTGTTGTTATGGCACGTGAGGTAGTCTCTGAATTAACAGGTTCGGAAGGGAGAATAGGCGAATCTACAAACTGGGAGACTTTAGAATTCGGCACAGGTTCCGTCAAACTAAGTGATGGAGTAACAGTAGGTTTGCTTAATTCAGACGGTGAAATAGATGCAGGCAAATGTGATGCACTAAGTAAATTCCCATACAGTGCATTGCGCAGTGAATTAGATGTTGGGGAAGAGTTGAGAATTGAAGTTCGTACACTGGTACCAAACGAATCGGTTTGTTTGTGGGGAGGAGATCCATCTAGCTCGACCATTAGCGTATCATCAGAAAGATATTTACTATACAATGATGGAACGGATACTCTACCTGCAGTCCTTACAGTTACAGTCTATACTGGTGAACCTGCTGCAAGTAATATCTATATGACTGAAGTAATGTATAATCCATCTAGTAGCGGTGCTAATTTTGAATGGATTGAAGTTTACAATCCCAATAATGTAGCAATTTACATAAGCAAATGGAGCATAGAGGATTTGGAAGAAAAGGACAGCATTACTGCAGATGATGGAGAAAGTATAACCATACCTGCAAAGTCCGCTGGAATATTGACTGCATCACCAAGCATATTCAGAGATACTTATGGTGACTATAGCTACGTTTTCTCTGTGGAGGACACCTCCATTGGTAATGGTCTTGATGATACAGATAGTCTAACTCTATCAAAGGGTTCATTCACTGATAAATTCAGCTACACCACTGATGATGGTGCCAATGGAAACGGAAAAACACTGACACGTAGCTGCTATAACTGTGAAGACTGGGCTGAAGCTACGGAAAGTGCAGGGACTGTCTGATTATTCGAAAGCCTGAATACCTGTTATCCAACGTCCAAGAATAAGGTTGTGAATATCATGTGTACCCTCGTATGTGTACACACTTTCCAGATTAGCCATATGGCGCATTATTGGATATTCATTTAGAATTCCATTGGCCCCATGGATGTCCCTTGATGTCCTAGCTATCTGAAGAGCAATATCCACGTTATTCATCTTGCCTAGTGAGACCATCTCGGGTGTGGCTTCGCCTTTATCCTTGGCTCTACCAAGATGATAAGCCAATAGTTGACCTTTGGTTATTTCACGAAGCATCCAAGCTAATTTGTTCTGAACCAATTGAAAACTAGCAATAGGTTTTTTGAACATAATCCTAGACTTGGAATAAGTAACTGATGAGTGAAAGCAGCCCATTGCAGCTCCAAGTGACCCCCAAACAATACCATAGCGGGCTTGGGTCAGACAGCTCAGTGGTCCTTTCAAACCTTGAACCTCTGGTAAAATCCTATCCTTTGGTATTCGACAATCCTGGAAGACCAGTTCACTGGTAATTGAAGCTCTCAGTGAATGTTTACCTTTCATCTCAGGTGCTGTGAAACCAGAATCTCCCTTTTCAACTATAAAACCTCGAATTTTTCCATCCAACTTTGCCCAAACAATCGCCAAATCTGCAACAGTACCATTGGTTATCCACATCTTTGCACCGTTAAGGACATACGAATCACCATCTTCCACTGCCTTTGTTTCCATGCCTTCTGGATCTGAACCATGATCAGGTTCGGTCAAACCAAAACACCCAATCAATTCACCTTTTGCCATTCCTGGCAAATATTTCTGCTTCTGTTCCTCTGAACCAAATGCATGTATCGGATACATCGACAAAGAGCCTTGAACAGAAACACAACTACGAATTGCCGAATCTCCTCGCTCCAGTTCTTGGCATATCAAACCATAGGCAACATTTGACATCCCTGCACATTCATATCCCTCCAGGTTACAACCAAAAAGACCCATGTCTCCTATTTCTGAAATTAACTCCATAGGGAAGGTTCCTTTGGTATAGTATTCCTCTATTATTGGAAGAACCTTTTCATCCACCCATTCACGAACCAAATCGCGAACCATCGTCTCCTCTTCAGTTAGATGCTGCTCGATATTGTAAAAGTCAACACCTTCATAACGTGACATTCAAATCCTGCTTGTATAGGGACTATATATCTTTTACATTAAATCTGGTGGACGTGATTAAATACAACGTGCGAATAGGGTATTGATGGAGGAAATCTGGATTGAAAAATACCGCCCCTCAAACCTTTCTGAAGTGGTTGGGCAGACTGTGATCACGAGCAGATTGAAAAATTATGTCAAAGAAAGATCCATGCCTCATCTTCTTTTCGCTGGACCTGCTGGGACTGGAAAAACCACAAGTGCAATTGCTCTAGCGAAAGAATTATTCGGAGAACTTTGGAAGCACAATCTTCACGAATTAAATGCATCAGATGAGAGAGGAATCGATGTTGTGAGAGGGAAGATTAAGGAATTTGCTAGGACGGCACCTTTGGGAGAAGATGGATTCAAAATTATATTCTTGGATGAAGCTGATGCTTTGACAGGAGCGGCTCAAGCTGCTCTGAGGAGAACTATGGAAAAATATTCTAGAACGTGCCGATTTGTGATGTCATGTAATTTTTCATCTAAGATAATCGAACCTATCCAATCCAGATGTGCTGTGTTCAGATTCAGACCAATCAAAGCTGAAGATGTAGAAAGATATCTAAAATTTGTATCTGGAAAAGAAGGGTTAAAAGTAGAAAAGAACGGATATGAATCGCTTACATATTTAGCACAAGGTGACCTTAGAAGAGCAATCAATAGTCTTCAAATGGCTGCAGCCGCTAAAACTGATATTAATGCAGATGTTGTGTACCAAGCTGTAGCTGCTGCACGACCAGAGGAAGTCAAAGAAGCACTTGAAATGGCTCTTGAGAATAATTTTGCAGGGGCAAGGGAAAGGCTGGACACACTCCAGATAACCTATGGTTTAGCTGGTGAAGATGTATTGAGACAGATGCACAGATCTGTTAGAGATATAGAAATACCTGACAAAATAAAAGTTCAAATGATAGAGAAATTGGCTGAGGCTGATTTTCGACTTTCAGAGGGTGCAAACGCAAGGATTCAGATAGAAGCAGTTATTGCTAATTTTGCAGTACTCGGCCGACATATAGAGACTCAATAGACAAAAAGGTTTACAAACAACCCGCTTGCGGCCCGTGGAACGGACTCAGAAGTTCCGAACCATCGATGGAAAATTTGAGAGTCTAGAGAAGCGTAACTTTCTAACCATTGATGACTTCGAAGTAGAAGGAAAAGTGCTGCTCCTGAGAGTAGATATAAATTCATCGATAGATCCTGAGACTGGAGAAATATTAGATGATACTCGGATAAAGAGACACTCTAAAACGGTAGAAGAAATTGCAGGAATGGGAGCTAAAGTTGTCATCCTAGCACATCAATCTAGACCTGGAAAACTTGACTTTGTAAATCTGGAAAAACATGCAGCTAAAATGTCAGAGATTATAGAGGATGAAATTATATTCGTAGATGATATCCATGGCAAAAAGGCCGTCGATGCCATAAAATCAATGAAAAATGGCGACGTTCTGATGTTGGATAATGTCAGATTTGACGAGGAGGAAGTCTCTCTGAAAAAATTTAATGGAAAGAATTTCAGTAATCAGGCAAATTCCAAAATGGTCAAGATTCTTGCACCACTGGCGTCAATATTTGTAAACGACGCTTTTGCTGCAGCACATAGATGTCAACCCTCTTTAGTTGGCTTTGCTGAGAAATTACCTGCTGTGGCAGGAAGAGTTATGCAAAGAGAGTTGGATTATCTAGGAAAAGCGATTGAGGCTGGACCGTCACCACGTATTGCATTATTGGGAGGAAGTAAAGCTGCGGATTCTGTAAATATTACGCAAAATTTTCTTGAAAAAGGCGTTGATTCTGTCTTGGTAGGAGGAGTAGTCGCGAATATATTCCTCATAGCTTCTGGAATAGATATAGGAAAACCCAGTACAGATTTTATAGTTGAACATATACCTAAGCATAAGAAAGTTTTAGAAAAAGCAAAACATTTGATAAACAATTATAATGAAAGAATTGTTGTTCCCACTGATGTAGCTCTAAACGAAAATGGCTTGAGAAGAGGTACATCTGTTAATGAACTTCCAACAGAATATCCCATTTATGACATTGGACTAGATACACTGGTCAGTTACATAGATATAATTAAGAATGCAGGAACCATCATCTCCAATGGACCAATGGGAGTATTCGAAGATTCAGAATTTGCCGCAGGAACAAGAGAGACGTTTAGGGCAATGGCCGAAAGCGAGGCGATTGTTGTGGTAGGTGGAGGTGAAACTGCCATGGCTTTCAACCAAATGGGATTGGCAAGCAGGATTGAGCACCTTTCAACTGGTGGTGGATCATGCATATCATTCATGTCTGGTGAAACAATGCCGGTCTTAGAAGCGATGAGACAAAGTAAGGTAAGATACGAAAGTAAGTGAATGGAGCCACCGGGGGGATTTGAACCCCCGACCTACTGATTACGAATCAGTCGCTATACCGAGCTAAGCCACGGTGGCCACAGATGCCTCAAGAATATTGGATTAAATGTTTTAGGCCTCAAAAAAGTCTTGAATATCATGTATGATATTATCAGTAACCTCTAATTCAGGAATATGATCTGAAAATTTAATCGAGCGATTATCTGTTATTATGATTAAACCTTTATCTGTCTCGGAACGGACAACTCGTCCCGCTGCTTGAAGTAATTTACGAATTGCAGGAGACTCAACAGCAAATTCCCAACCTCTACCATCGAAGGAAATATCATAGTAGTGTTGAAGTGCATCCTGCCTAACGCCTGGTGCAGGATAGGGTATTCCAACTATGATTGCTAATTCCAGAGAAGTATCTGGATAATCAATCCCCTCTGCTAAACGACCGCCCATTACTCCTGCTAAAACAGCTCCTCTATCTGATTTAAAACTCTCGACTGTATGCATCAATTCTTCCTGTTCCATACCTTGATATTCACGATATACTGGCTTTGAGATATTCAACTCGTCTACTGCTGATTCAAGTAATTTGTATGATGGAAAGAACAACGCAATATTGCCATTGAAATTGGTTATAATTGTTTTTAATCTTTCAATTATCTTCTTCCACATTTCTGGTTGACTCTTCAGCCCAGTATACGAAGTCGTCAAATCATCGAAATAAATTACTTTTTTGTTCTTTTTCGGAAATGTAGAGTCTTTTCTCTCAAGTACTGTGTCAGGGCGTAAACCAACTAGGTCCCTGAACATATCCAATGGACTAATCGTTCCAGACATAGTTACAACGCCTGCAGTAGTATCGAGAAATCCAGTCATTAGTCTTGGATCTAAACAAACCACTTCCAATCTCTGTGGATTTTTACCAACTAATCTTATCGAATGGGTCTCAATTGAATCCAACCATCTACAAAGAAAATCCCCAACAGAACCGACATATGAGCGAGGGCGTTTCCCCTTATCTAACAACTGTTGCCTAATTAACTGTCCCATTTTGGCTACCTCTGAAGAATCTCTCTTCAAGTTGAAGAGTGTCATTTTTCCCAACGACATCATTTCAGTTTCAAAAGTTGGAACCTCTGAATCTGGAGCTACCAAATGTGATGGAAGAAGAGCCTCGTCCTCATTTTCCAAAACGTGGTTATCTGCCAGTGACTCAATAGATGCTTCAACTAAATTAAGAAAATTCGTTGTATGATTGCCATCTGCGAGTTGAAGACCATACTTATTTGATTCTTTAACGGCCCTATTTATGGTCTCAATAGTCAATGAATCGGAAGCGGCAGAACGAGCCCAATCTGGAAGATTGTGAGCTTCGTCAACTATAACCAAGACTTTGTCAATAGATGTACCCATCCTCCCCAACATAAATTTTCTTATGAATTCTTCAAAGAAATAAACATAAGGAACTACAACTATTCTAGCCTCCTTGACTAACAGCTTATTGAGTTCATAAGGACAAAATCCAGATTCCTCTGCCTGTTCTGCAAACTCTTCTGTTGTTAGAATGTCTGATGACCACTGTTCAATCAAGGAAGCTCTACCTCGCAAAAGTTTTCGATAAAAGCGGCATCCGGCTTCGCCCATTTTAGACTGTGTCTTAAGCGATTTACACATTTTTGATTTCTCAACCCAGTTTGATTTCTTGAGCTCCTTGTCATAATTCTGTTCAGGACACAGGGAACCACGGCCCTGAAAAGCGACGGCACTTACAGGATAACCAGATTTCTTAAACTGTTTCAACTCATGGATTACTTGTCTTTGCTGAGAGTTGGTACGAACACAGTAAACAATTCGTAAATCATTCTCTATCGCAAATGGCAATGCAGCAGCAAGGGAGCAGAATGTTTTTCCACTACCAGTGGGAGA
The DNA here is from genome assembly GCA_964432625.1 of uncultured archaeon. Taxonomy (GTDB): domain Archaea; phylum Thermoplasmatota; class Poseidoniia; order MGIII; family CG-Epi1; genus CG-Epi1. The sequence continues at coordinate 907 of CAYSOH010000003.1, read as the reverse complement.
TTCTAAGACTATATGACTTCTATTATGAAGGGTTGACCTTATAGATTCTATAATCTCTTTTTGGTTACCACGTAGAGAATAGGGTAATTTCAATTTCAGCGGGACCAGATGTCTTCAGGAACCTCATCATACACTGAAGGTTCTTCATCCTCTGGTGCATATTTGGGACCTGAATCCATGCGTGACTGTATCTCAGCTACTTTCAATAACCAATAATGAATTCTCCATTCCCGACCATCGTAGAGAGTTGTCTCTTCTCTTTCAGTTTCCATTAGGCCTGCATCCTCTAACATGTAAAATGTATCTCTATCCTCTGGATGCAAGACATTATCGATTATACGGTCACTGTAACCAAAGAAATTGAGAATGTGCTCTGCCAGATAACTAGATTCATCATCGCCCATGTGAGAATACTCTGGACTGTAATTAATCGCTGCTGCAAGTGTCTCTGTCGTCAGTACTTCCAATTAAACGCCCCTACTCTCAACTGCTGTGTCATGGGTCTTATATTAATCTGTTGCAGGTATCATCAATGATTTATAGATAGTAACTGAATAATAAACAGTGGACGAAGAAAAAGAACTTTGGGATCTAGTACGCGGAAATCTTTCTGACAAACGGGAAAAAGAAATAGTGGAAGAGAAAATCGAAAAGAAAGTTAAAGAAGAAAGAGTCATTAATCAGAGTGAAGATTCGAATGAGCCTGAAGTTTTTATGAAAGAAGATAATACTGAGAGTGATTTTGCTTCAATAAATTTACTCAATGAAGGAATCTTTGCAGGCGTCGTATATATCTTCCTAATAATGATTGTATTAGGGATTCTAACACTACCAGGATCATTGACTGCAGCTGTAGGTGGATTCTTTGGTGGGAAAAAAGCTGGAAATCCCGCAAGGGCTCTGACTG
>CAYSOH010000002.1:18127-29055 GCA_964432625.1 uncultured archaeon | reverse complement strand
ATCTAGACAAGTTAACCACTGCTTTTTCAAGAGACCAAGAAAACAAAATATATGTGCAACATAGATTACTTGCTAATGGAAAAGAAATTTGGGAATGGTTACAGAATGGAGCTTACTTCTATGTTTGTGGTGATAAACAATACATGGCTAAAGATGTTCACAAAGCCTTGATTGAAATTGCTGAAAAAGAAGGTAAAATGAAAAAGAAAGACGCTGAAAACTACATCAATCAAACATTAATGAAAGATGAACATAGATATCTCAGAGACGTTTACTGATTTTACTAATCTTTTCTTCTTCCAGATTCTATAACTTCGCCTGTCTGAGAATCATAAGTTTTCCCAGTAGCTGGATCATACCTGAAACCAGATTCCTGACTTGTTCCTCCCATTTTCTCTGCAGAATCTGATTCTTCATAATAGTCAAGATAATCACCATCACCTCCAACTCTGCTATAAACGAAATATCCTAAACCTGCAATAGATAATGCAATCAAAGGCGCCCAAATCAATGGTTCACTGAAAAATGACTCATCTTCAACTATAGGTTCTGGTTCAACCACTACAAATTCCTCAACTGTAACATTTACCTCAGCGTAAGCCCGATTATCTAATTCATTATACTCATCAATAATGTTATCGGGATCTATAACTGCTTCCAAATAATAGTTACCAGGTTTATCTGGCTGCCAATAGAAAACTCTCACCTCTTCACCATTAACTTGATCTAAAGGTTTGGTCTGATATATCTCAAAGAGTGCACCATCAATGAAAAGTGAAATTTCTGCCCCATTACATTCATCAGAACCTGACATATTTGTAACTGAATCTGGGCATTCACAACATATCTCAGGTCCGAAATTAATGGCACTAACAGTTATCTTCAAAGTCTCATTCAAATAAATCTGGCCAGGGAGATCTATCATTTCCACAAACAATTGATAATCTTTAGGCTTAACGATAACAGTTGTATTTATTGAATTATCTGTCAAATTCTGATCCTCAAAATCACTGTTTGTAATCTCTGCTAGTATTGTAACATTAAAATTTCCCGGTGTTGTGGTCGTTTTCCAAAAAACAGTCACAAATCTAATTTCCTCGTACAATAAATCCTCTTGAAGAACATAATAAACCGGATTTCCCTCAAAATCATAGCCTTGTACCTCAGGAGAGGATGAATTGTCAATATAGACTCCTAGTCGGAATGAAGGAATTCCAGCGAGATTGTTCCGAACTTGCACAACCATTTCAACATGATCTCCCTTGAATACAGGATCTCCCTCATCTATAGAAACTAAACTAATATCATATTCAGGAGCTGCAACCTTTACAAGGAGCGAACCGGCATTGTTTTTTTCATCCAATTCATCAATAACCTTACCAATATCTGTATGTATCGAAATACTCGGTTCCTGAGAATCCCATGTGTAAACACCTGTAAGATTAAAAGATTCACCTTCACCTAAAGATAATTCCCATGACTCAATTACATCTCCATCAACACGGAACTCAACCGGACAATCAGAAATATCCATTGCCCCTTTGTTGAATATAGTGAATACAATATTTGAAGGGATTCCACGTACCGCTTCACCTTCAATATTGATCATGGGAACATCAAACTCATCAAAGACTGTCATGTCGGGTTTAGCTTCTAGAATAACCGTTGTAAAATTGAAATTATTATCATCTTCCGTCCATTCCTCTATCTCATCCAATGGATCTACTCTAACAATCAAAGTGTGATTCCCAAGATCGCTTGTACCTGTGGAAGAATCCCAAACAATGGATGCTTCACTAGTTCCAGCGATAATTTCTTCTCCTCTCTTTGTAGCATTGACAATATTATCTATGATAGTATAGCCTATCAAAGTTTCAGTACCATTCTCTGGATAGTCATAAAACCCAACTCTGACATCATATGCTTGTTTATCATAATCCTGATTCAAAACATGAACTGTTAATGTAACAGCATGATTATGATACGGTAAGTCAAGCCAAGAATCATTTGGAATAATAGTCAAATTTCTGGACTCATCTAAAGTCAGTTCAGGAGTGTGCTCCCTAATATTCACCGTGACTTCATAGATATTATCATCTTCACTAAATTCTTCCACTTGCTCCTCTGAATCTAAAACAATTTGTATAGTGTATTCACCCACATCTTCGGGCACCCAAGAAATATTATATTGTGCACTTTCACCCTGACCAACAATAAATCTCATTTGCGCATTTTCAATAATTGTAGTAGAACCATCAAAAATATATCTAAATTGAATATAAAAATCACTACAATCATCCCTTCCTGCATTTTCAAATAAGGCTAGAATGTCAACTGTGTCCCCGACTGCTGCGTTCTCTGGCGTTACAATTATAGAAAAATCACCTGGTAAATTTTTCAAGTTGGCAAGAGGTTGTGAATATATGGTAAATTCATGAACTATCTTATTATTATCCTCATTAGTCTCGGCAATATCATCATCATAATCAATGGACACGGTTATAACTCGATCGCCAGTTCCTCCACAACCATCCGGGCCATCAGGATTGCAAATAAATTCAACTACAATATTCTTTTCAGTTTGATTATCCTCCGTACCAACTATAACTGCCTCTGTGCTCTCAAAAATAGGCATGCATTCATCACCGGCATCACACTCTGAAGTGCTGTTCCACACTATTATTTTTACATTTTCTGCAGGTTCCAAACCATTGTTAACAACCTCAAAGCGAATCTCCAACCCTTCTCCATTTATGGGATATTCAGGAGTCATTGTGAAATTTATAGGCTCTAAATCTACATCTAAAGCTTGTGCATCATCAGACGTCAAAAGGACAATAGCAAGAACGGCAAAAAGTGCGGTTACCGCTACTGTGTAGGCCCGGAACATCTCAAGAGGTCAGTGAATTACTACATAAAAGTAACTCCTTACCAAATAGAAAAAATCTAACAGAGTGTTTATAATGGGCACTTTTTGGCAAACACATGAACCCAGTAAGTGTGCTTGACTACAGATACGGCACTGAACAGATGAGAGATATTTTCAGAGCTGATTCTTATTTAGAATTTCTTATGGAAGTTGAAGCAGCACTTGCAGAAGTCCAAGAAACAATAGGCTTAATCCCAAAAAATAGTTCAAAAGATATAAGAAATGCAATATCTAAAGTGACTCGTAAAAGGGTTGAAGAAATTGAATCTGAGATTAATCATGACATAATGGCCGTTGTCAAAGCCCTTGAAGAAAAATCCGGAGAATCCGGAAAATGGATTCATTTTGGCGCAACCAGTTACGATATTGTAGATACAGCAAGATCTTTACAGCACAAAAAAGCCTTAGTATTAATTGAGAATGCAATTAATCAACTAATAAAATCTTTAGCTTCTTTGGCAGAAAATCACAAAGACACCGTAATGTTGGGGAGAACTCATGGGCAGTGGGCCACACCAATTACATTTGGCCTTAAAATAGCAGTTTTCCTTTCAGAATTGAATAGACATAAAGAAAGACTAAATGAACTAAAACCAAGAATTGTAACTGGAAAATTTCTTGGAGCTGTAGGATCTGGCGCCGCAATGGCACCTCATACCTTAGATGTTCAAAATAAAATTTGCAAGAAACTGGGACTGAATGAACCTTTAGCTACAACACAAATTTTGGGTAGAGACAGAATTGCTGAATTGATAGCTTGGGGATCAAATCTGGCTACAAGTTTGGAAAAAATGACATTAGAAGTCAGAAACCTTCAAAGAAGTGATATTGGAGAAGTTTCAGAAGCTTTCAACAAAGAAAAACAAGTTGGATCCTCAACAATGGCGCAAAAAAAGAACCCTATCACTTCGGAGAATGTTGGTGGATTAGCAAGAGTTGTGAGATCTATGCTTTATGTTTCCTATGAAAACAATCTGCAATGGCATGAAAGAGACCTCGCAAATTCCAGTAGCGAAAGAATAATCCTACCTCAATTCTATATTTTATTGGAATATATTCTGATAAAGTCAAATGATGTCTTTTCGAATTTATTTGTTGATGTAGAGAGGATGAGAAAAAACTTAGATTCAGCAGGAGGATTGCCTATGGCTGAAGCATTTGTTATATCATTAGGTAAAACAGACCTAGGAAGGCAGGCTGCGCACGAACTAGTAAGACAAGTCACCATGGAAGCTGAAAAAAATGGTACTAGTTTCTCAGAAGAAATTAGTGAGAATAATACAGTATTGGAAAAAATTGGGAAGAAAGAAATTGACAAATGCTTGAATCCAGATAATTATACCGGCCATTCATCTGAAATTATTGATCGCGTACTAAACTCGATTTGATGAATTCCTACGCAATACCTATTCAAGGGAAAAATCTAAAACAAATTGGAAATAAGATTATACTATCATTAGCTGAAAATGGTAATATTTCTAAATATAGAGTAGTTGGTAATATAATTTTTTTAGAATGTACAGACAAGATAAGTAAAGGCATAATCGAGGGAAAAAAAGTCTTTGACTCAGTCCTATCAGGTTCAAACCAAGATGAGATTTACGACTCTATAAGAAAACTGATAAAAGAAAAAAAAGAAGTTAGTACCTTTGCTGTCAGAGTAACACGTAAAGGAGAACACCCCTATGACTCAACAAGCTTAGCACGAGATGTAGCAGGGTCTGTATTTGAAGAATGGAAGAGAATAACAGTTAGCCTTGATAAGCCAGAACTAGAAATTATCGTTCAAATTATTAATAATGTTGGCATAATATATCTGAAATATACATGAAAATCACAGTAATAGGAGCGGGAGCAATTGGTACAATGCTCGGTGCAATACTTTCTGAAGATGAAACTGAAGTATCAGTACTAACAAAAAACAGTAATCATAATGACCATATAATCCTAGAAAATTTTAGAGGAGAAACTTTACAGAAAAAAGCAATATACATTAACAATCTGGACAGTGCTGATTGGTTTATTTTAGCAGTTAAAAGTTATGATGTAGAAAAACTTGTAGAACCTTTGAAAAAAACAAGAGGAAAGATATTGTGCTGCCAAAATGGAATAAAGACTTACAATCTCCTAAAGAATGAAGTTGATAGCAAAAGACTGTCCTACATGGTTACAGGAATAGGATCATCAAAAATAAGAACTGGAAAGGCAAGATTTGAGGGAGCGGGATTTACATTTTTGGGTGAATTCTCAGATAGGAATGGAGAAAGGATAAACCATCTCTCAAAGAAAATGAACCTGTCCGGAATCGATTGTAAAGTTGTTAACAATATATTTGGTTATGTTTGGTTAAAAGCGATAATAAATAGCTCAATAAATCCAATTGCTGCATACCATAAGGTAGAGAATGGGCGATTGAAAGAACCGGAACTAAATACACAAGTCAAAGAAATATGTGCTGAATCGAGTCTTATTGCCCAAAAAATTGGGATAAAACTTCCATTAAATCCATGGGAGGAAACTAAAAACATTATTAGAAATACATCGAACAATAAATGTAGTATGTTGCAAGACATAGAAAATGGAAAGAGAACAGAAATCGATTCTATTAATGGAGAAATAATAAGGATTGCAAAGGCTAATAACCTAAATTGTGAAAAGAATGAAGAGTATCTGAATAAAATAAAAGCAATATCTAGTTAATTCCAAGAGCTTTATTTGTTTTATTAATTGATTTCATATTGTTAGATTCTAAATTAAACATAGCTCTAATCGCATCTATATTCTCAGGTATGACGTCCGATTCTTGATGTATGGCTTGATAATAGTATAATTTCTTTCCAAAGGCATGAACGCCGTCCTTCCAAACTGCTATTTGATTCAAATCTCCTCTAGTGTACAATGAATCGCGAGCCAATTCCATTATCTCTGCTGTTCCAGGTAAATTACGTATTTTGTTTCCATCGGATTCTATAAAACCCTCCAAGAGATTTACTCGAGGTGTGGATTCCCACATTGATATTACTTCGTCAGTATCCGGTTCTGAATTGAGATCTGCTATTATACAATGTACGTGCATTATGGTAGTAGGAACCTTAACTGCCATAGTTTGAATATTAAGTCCATCAATGACCGTTTGTACATCAGGTCCATGATGACTAGGTACGCTCAAAACAGGTTCAATCGAATTGAGAGGACCCCTATCACTATCTTTAGGATCACCACTTCTACGAACCATAACTGCCTGCACATTATTTATCCCATAACGATTTTCAAGAGAGTAAAGAGTGCGTGCAAGACCAGTTGTATTACAAGATACAACACGCACATAGTCTTGATTTATTGATGATGAATAATTAGTTAGTGCATTAAAACTGACACCAATAGGATCGTGTTTCTCTCCACCCTGCCAGATTGCCTTAGTGCCATGGCTCTGATACATAGGCATATTATTTACACCTAATTTTCCAGGAGTGCAATCAATCATAATATTTGAAATCTCAACCAAATCCTCAGTGACGCCCGAAACCTCAATCCCCTTCTCTTCAAAGAAAGGAATCTTCGCCTTTGTAGAGGCGAAAACAGGGAAACCTGCATCTAAAGCACCCCTTATCTCATAGGTAGGTTTAGTCTTAACTATTCCGACAATCTTCATATCATCTTGTAGAGTTACGGCCTCAGCAACCCTCTTGCCGATTGTTCCGTATCCGTTAATTCCTACCTTTATCATGTTTGTTGATTTAAGATGTCTATATAACTAATTTTCTTTGTCATCACTCATTTTCTTCCGAAGATGTTCAATAGAAACTGATATGCTCTTTTCTGGAATAGAATCTGTGGGTTGGGTAAATTCTTCGACCTCCTCAATATCCTCTACCTCTGGCGAAAAATCTTCTATGTCTTCTACAACTGGTGAAAACTCATCAGGCTCTTCCTCTTCTTCTTCCTCAGCCACTTTCTTAGATATAGCATAATCACCTTCACCCCCTTCCCCAGAAGCCACATTTCCACTCTCTATGTCAGAAGCTAATTGCTTTCTCTTTTCCTCAGCACCTTCCTCTATAGATTCATCCAATATCTCTTCAGGTGTTAGTTCTTCTTCAGGTTCTTGTTCCATATCAATTATTTCATCAAGATCTAATTCAACTTCTTCATTGTACAAGAATTCAGGCATCTCCGGAGCGACGGCACCAGGTGTAGCAATTGCCTCGTAAAACTCAAAGGCATGCCTCTCAACTTCAGCAACAAATGTTTCTAAGTTTTCTTCTTCTATTCTGGAATATATTGTTGCCATTCTATCTGCAATAAATGCGAAATAATTTGGTGCTACCTCAAACGCTTTTTCAGTCCAAGTAAACGGAATCCAAGCCATTACCTGCCCATTTTTTCTATCTACGGTTATCTTCAATTGAGGACCGGGGTAAATGATCCCTCCACATGGAACATCATAATTATTCATATATGCTAGAACCTTGTAAACATCTTCCTGTCTAGGCGTTTGTTGAAGTTCATATTTAGCCTCAAAATAGAAATTTATACCCCTATAATTCATAAAAATCTCAGGTCTTCCTGATCCTTGAACTGGATTTGCAGTACCCTCTGATTCTCCAAACAAAGAACCCATTATCGAATCGCTCCAACCTTGCCTGACTTGTTCTGGAGCATCATATTTCAAGACTATATCTTTGTTCTTGGAACGGAATTCTCTCAAAGATTTTGCATGAGATCTTAATTTCAAGCCTGAAGCGATTTCACAAAGAATCCAGAGAGCGTAAATATCCGTCATCTTCTGAGTCTCAACTAATACGGTCTCTTCATAGTATGATTGATATTCATCCAGAAACTCACGCCATAATGGAGGAAGTTCTCTGTATGCCCTGTTACGACTCCACGTCTTAGCATTAATGATAGCTTCTCGATTTATCAACCTTTCTTCCTTACGTGTTTCTTTAGCTACAGGAATCAACTCAGCTAATTTACCATCGCCTAAAACTTGCTTGTGGAATTTACAAGCTAAATCCAACTTATCTAACATCTCTTTGGATTTATCATCTAAAGGTTTGTACTCTTTACCATAAATAGCAGACCAAGCCTTTTTCTCCCTCTCTCGACGGTCCATTTCATCACGGAAAAATATTGCTTCAATGAATACTTCCATGTGGAATTTTACTAGGAGGATATTAGTTGGCGTACTCCATTTTCTCTTTCGTATATCCGTTACATGTGCTGTTGCATATTCTGTTCCCTTCTGAGCCCTTGCAAGAGCTGTCTTCTGCCATCTTACAGCGCCCCTAATTTGTGATTTCATTGTCTTACGCTCTACTTCCACTTTGTAGGTATAAGCTCCTTTACGGATGTCATTAGTTGTCTTTAGTAGTCTGCCAGAAAAATCAAGCAACTTTTCTATATTCAGCATAATCTTTTCTTCTTCAATCGAAGAAGTAGCGCCAGGATACATTTCCTCTGGTTCCTCTGCACCTGAGTTCTTTACAAGATCTGGGATATGTTCATCACGTAAAAACTTAAAATTCTCATAATCTAACATTTTAGGCGCTATGACTACCTCTAGTTTGTTAGAGATTGAATTACCATTTTGTTCGTGTAATGATATAGTGTTAGTTCCAATATAATCTGGAACTGTGAATTGCAATGAATGTGTTGTATTTGATTTAACTAAAGGTAGATCGTCAACTTTTGCTTGACCTACTCTTACATGGACTTTCTCAAGTTGCTTAAAGGCATTAACATTAATCATCACTGTTTCACCCTCAATCAAATTCTCTGAATGACCCTCTGGTAAATTCAGATCTATTGTTGCATCTGGTAAACTCATATCAACCGAATACGCTTAATCCTGGTGATTCGACCATTTTTTCTAGTGTTGAAGTAATACCATGGCTAGGTCCAAGTACCTCTTGCGACTTGAGCATCAGACATTTTAATTCATTCCTTTCAAGGCCTTCAAGTGCAGGCATAACATTAGATTTTATTACATCTTGCAAGGCCCTATCAATATCGTACTGACCTCTAGAATTGAAAACTGTTAGCATTGAATCAATAATTACTGCTGGACCTATTTTCCTGTAGGTACGAACACCACGTGGTACCTCATCATCTCTTGATGTAGGTAATTCTTCCGCCTCCAAGAAATTCATAAATTTGTTGAATGCTTCAAACATAGTACCATCTTCATCATAGAAATCAAATTTATTCTGTGCATACCAATCCTCTTCTGTTTCAGGCCTTTCTGGTGCTATTCCTAGTTTGGTAAGCTTACTAAACACGAAAATAGGCATACGTTTGTATTCATCCTCTTTCTGTGGAAGACCTATTTCTACAAAAGCAAATCTTCGCATCAATGCATGACCTACATTGAATAGTGTATTCTTATCTTGAGTGTTCATAGTTCCAATAATTCTAAACTCAGGAGGCATCATAAACGGCGCTCCTCCTGTTTCCTTGGCTGTCAATAAAGGTTGCTTATCTCTGTATTCAAAAACCGTAAATAATTTACCAAACGCTTCATCAATATTAGCTCGATTAAACTCATCAATTACTAAGTAGTGAGGTTTGCCCTCTTCTTGCATAGATTTTTCACAACGTTGTGCTGCATCTGCAACATAACCTTCTTTGAAGTAATAACCTCCTGAATCATCAGGAGAAATACCCCCTATAACCTCAAAATTAGACCATTCAGCATTGGCAGTTACAATTGTATAATTTGGAATTGGACTTCCATCTTTACCCTCCTTAACTCCACAAATCTGAGTAAGTAGAAGGTTTGCAAGAGCAGTCTTACCTGTACCTGGATCTCCATAAAGCATTATATTTCTACCAGATTTCAAATGTGTTACTGTTTGATTAATAGTGTCTTTAGTTGTGGAATAATATTTGGACAGCTCTTCATAGTCTACATCATATTTGACTTTCATTGCTTTGCGTATCTTTGGTGATTCTGCCAAATCTTCCTTTAATTCCTTCTCAATATCACTAAAGTCAACGCCATAATTCTCATCCTCTGTAGGCTTTATGTCAATTGTAGCTTCTGGGAATTCAGACAGAAGTCTATCCATAGCATCTTCAAGAGTTATTTCTCCTGATGATTTTGGAGAAGGAGTATCCTCTTCCTCTTTCGTATCATCTTCTGGCTCAAATGAAGAATCAAATGGATCCTTAGGTGGTGATGACAATTGCATCTCCATCATTCTATTCTTAAACTTTTCAGTACCGTATTTTAGACCATACCAAACAGCACCACCAGCAACTGCCAGAGGAAGACCAAACATAATCCATTCAGATGTGCTTGTCGGTGAAGATATATCTCTATTTCCAAGAAGTGCTGGGGCAATCATGGTAGCAAAAAGTGTTCCTATACCTGCTACAAATAGACCAAAATATGCAAAACCTTCCATACTTTGTTCTGATTTTCTTTTCCTATAGAACAAGATTACTCCAATAAAAGTTATAGAAATTGAAAGAACAGAAAGAACTATATCACTCTGATCAAAATACAGATTACCTCTATTTCGAACAAGGCTCCATACTAAAACCACAAATTGTAAGGCAAGACCTGTAAGTATCATAAAGAAGTATTTCGCTTCTTCCATGTCCTTCAAACGAATACTTTGTAAAATGTATCCCGCCACGCCCAAAAGTAAGAATAAAAGACCCACCAGAAGAATCAGCATTTCAACTGCCTGCGGATCAATCATTGCCGCTGTCACCTCACCATTTACAGAAACACAAGCTTGTTCTACGTCTGAATCAGCATCACTGACTAACTTGCTACAGGATTTCCAAGGGCCTCTAACATAATTATGATGTAGGGCTGCAAAAACAAGTGCACCTGCTCCAATAAATGAGTATATGGTACTAATTGGTGCTTCGCTAATATCCTTCCCAGTTACTGAATAAAGAAATACTATATATGATACAATTATTATGGCCACACCTGCAGTAGCTCCCAAAGTTGTCTCCAATGGCTCCAAAGGAGTCTCATTTC
>CAYSOH010000002.1:0-18027 GCA_964432625.1 uncultured archaeon | reverse complement strand
ACACCTGCAGTAGCTCCCAAAGTTGTCTCCAATGGCTCCAAAGGAGTCTCATTTCTACCCATGTAGAGATAGACCAGAGCCATCAAAATAACCAAAAATATCAAAGGTGCCATTATGTTACTATCACTTATTCTACGTCCTTGAATTAAGATACAAAGACCAAGTAAGACCGTTAAACCTAGAACTGTTTGATACTTATGAGACTCTATACTAAATCCAGTAGTATCTGTAATCTCATTCGGTGAAGTGAGAATCAATGGACATCCATTATCATTACCTTCTACGGAACCCCAAACAGGACACTGAAAAGGTTCATTGTAATTAGCAAGATCTGTAACTTTCTCCTCTGATGGCTTTCCCTCATCAAAAACATAATCTGGCTGAGGAACAACACCTGAAGTGTAATACAAGATTAAGCCAACCAATGCAACAGCTAAAAGAAATTGCAATGCGGGAAGATAAAAACTAGAACGTGAAGAAGTGACTGGGGATTCTGATTTAGTGCTTCTAACCTTATCTGAGTCTCCAGAAACAGGAGTTTTGACTTGCGACGGCCCCACATCTTTGGCTCCAGCCAAATTAACACCGCAAATATTACAGAAAGGGGCATTGTCCTCTACTTCTACAGCACAAACAGGACACTTTTTCATTAATTGCCATCTAAGAGTAGCAGTTAAAAGCTTTGGATTGTGGCAAAGATTCTTAACAACCTTTTCAATAGCAAAACAATGACCTCGGATTTGATGACTTTGAGAGACTTAAGAGTACAAACCTTCAAAGAAAGAAAAAAGGGAAGACTAACCAAATTGTCAAATAATTTTTATGCAAAACTAGGAAATTTAGAAGAACAAATAAAGAAAATGATTAGGGAAACGAAAGAGAATCCTCAAAGACTTGAAAAGGCCAATTCAGATATCCGTAAATTCTCAGATATGAAATTAGAACTATACAAAAATAGAGAACGGAAATTAACTGATTTAGCGAGGGAAAAAGTAAATGGTCAGAACCCAGATACAGAAAATGTTGATAAGAATGAACAAGAGTATCTAAATTCATTATGTGAAGTAATAGAAAGACATCGTGAGAAAACGCTACTGAATAAAATTCTGGCTGTGCCTGCTCAATCAAAGCCTATTCCTAAAGCAGAAGATGCTATACCTGATAAAAAAGAATCTAAAGATAAGGATGAATACATAGAAATTGAAGTTCTAGAAGATCTTCCTACCTTTACAGGAATGGACGCGAAAAATTATACATTGAAAAACAATGACATTGTTAGTATACCTATTTACAACGCTAGAATGCTTAGTGATGCTGGTAAAGTCAAACTAGTGAAAGAGGTGAAGGCCTGAGCCACGAGATCCATTCAAATGGAGTATTGGTTACAAATCAACGTATAGCCTCACAAATTTACAACAAAGGTAAAACAGGAACTCCACAAGAGGGAGGGAAACTTTTCCTGACTCCAGAAGAAGCTCTATATTGCAGTGACAGAGGAGACATACTGCTAGATGAGAAAAGTAGCCAGAAATTTTCTGAGAAGAATCTTGCTTATATAGTGTACAAAGATCTAAAAGATAGAGGATTAATCGTTAAGGTTGAAGATTATGGACTTCGTCTGTATGATAGAAATGCATCAAGCAAAGGTCAATCCTCAGCAATAATTCTCAGCAAAGGATTTGAAGACAATATTGACTTTTCCGACATATTTGTAGAACTTGATAAAAATCTGGAAAGAAGAGTTCAGATATCTATTGTGGATTCGGAGAATGATGCGGTCTATTATGTGGTAAAATCAGTTAATTGGCCCGAGACTAAATTAAAAGAGAACGCAAAGACAATAACAGATGACGAGGATATGAGAGAATTAATGGATAAAGGATACCAAATAAACTCTGGATTGAAATTTGGAACTCATTACAGAGTATACAATTATGAATCAAATCACGCACCTTGGTTAATACAGAAAATAGATGATAGTATGACATGGTTGGATGTAACTAGAATGGTCAGAGTGGGTCATGGTGTGAACAAGACAATTGTTTTAGCATACAAGGAAAAATGGATTAGCTTTGAATGGATAAAACCATGAATGTTGGTTTATATCTAGAAGATTTCTCATTACTTAACAAAATAACAAATAGACTAAAGAGCAAAGAATTCAACCTAAGACACTTAAAGAAAGTGCCAAAGGGTAATAGAGAAATATCTGTAATAATCTCTAAGGACAAACTGAATAATTGTGAAATTACGCAGATTCAGCCAGGCAACCTAGACATACTAGAACTTAGGCTAAGATGTATCTTCTATAATTGTGAGAAGGTGGTGGCTGGAATAGATCCAGGAGGGACCAGTGGACTAGCTATAGTAGGAAATAATCGCTTACTGTATCAAAATGAATTTGAGAATATAGCTCATCTGTCTAAAATAATAAAATCTATAAATGAAGAAATTGGCCTAAAAATAATAAAAATTGGATCAGGCTCTCCACCTGAAAGAAATCAAATAATAAATTCGCTTCATGAATATTCTGACTTGATAAAATTAGTTAGCGAAAAAAACAGTAGTAGTGGAAGTCATAGTGCAGCTGCCACTAGAATTGCTCTTAGAAAAGAATTATCTGATAATCTAGAGGTTTACAAACCAAAAGATGGCGAAATTGCATGGGTTCAGCAAGAATCTAGGAGATTATCGAAAGGTTTAGTAACCATTGACAAGAAATTAGCACATCAAATACTAGTAGGAAAATTAACTATAGAAAAAGCAATTAAGACTTATACAAATAGAATGAAAGTACATTGATTATAGTTAGGCACTCTATTAACATTTTTATATATCACAACTTATAATATTATAACCAAATAAGTGAGAGATTAAATTGACATTACTGGAAATCAAAAACTTGAAGAGGGGATTTGGGTCTGGAAGAAGGAGATTAGAAGTTCTTAAAGGAGTTAATCTCAAAATGAAAAAGGGAGAACTGGTCGCACTTATGGGGCCATCAGGATGTGGAAAATCAACCCTTTTGAATATTATTGGTGGACTCCTCAAAGGAGAATCTGGATCGATAACAATAGAATCAGAAACAATGAAGCATAGTTATGGTACTAAGAATCCAAGTCGAGTTGTAGATGTAAGGAGATATGGAGTAGGTTGGATTTTTCAAGACTTCCATTTGCTAGAACAACTTACTGCAATTGATAATGTGGCTTTAGCACTTGAAATAACTGGAATGGAAAAAGAAGAAGCTGAGGAAAAATCTAGAGAAGCTCTAATCAAAGTTGGGCTAGAGGATCGTATGGATTTTATTGCTGGCCAACTTTCAGGAGGGCAACAACAAAGAGTTGCTGTTGCACGCGCCATTTCAGGTTCACGCCCATTACTATTGGCTGATGAACCAACAGGAAATTTGGATGTGAAAAGTGGAGAAGATATTATGGTACTTTTCAAGGAACTCTCATCGGATAAGAAAAATCCTGTGTCTGTATTAATGGTCACACATGACCCTATGCTAGCGACGAAAGCTGATAGAATGTTGCTCCTAAAAGATGGTTTGACGGCTGCTTCAAACATCAAAGATGCATGGGGTGTAGAGGAGAAAAATAACAATGGCTAATGCAATACTTGAACGATTATTAGAAAGAATTATCATGCCTATATTTTACTGGATTTCGGGAAAAATTGTAAATCTGTTCGACAAAATAAGGAGTCTCCCTTCAACTCTGCCAATAGTTTCCCAAAGAGTGTGGAGAGGGAGAGAAAGAGCGATTGCAGTTATCGCTGGTGTTTTCCTAGCATCTCTAGTTATCACTACTGTTTTTGCCTATGGAAATGGCCTTTCTAAGGCTGCACTGAAAGAAGGCATTGATGATTTGCTTTTTGATGGAAAAGTTGATTTCAGGGAAGATCCGGGTGAGTACAATATTGGAAGAACAAATGATTCAGAAGTTTGGGAATCTGTATGTGATGAGTTAGTTCAAAAACCTGAATTTGAGGATTGTGGACTTGTGTTTGGCCGCCAAGGAATCAGAGTTGACAACCCGTTTTTTGATCCTGGATTTATAATAGCTCAACCTCTTAACGTCGAAGAAATAAAGGGAAACAGTGGAAACTGGGCCAATGTAAGCCTTGAATATCCTGAAGCTTTGAATTCTGGACCTCCTATAAATGATGAAAGAATAATTAGATTTTATGGAGATGGCATATGGGATGGAGAGTTAGGTGATAGACACTCAAAGGACATAATCTATGGGGAGTGGCCTGAAACTGGAGATGTAGCAACTCAAAATAGAGCTGTTATTTTGCCTTCAAAGTTAGCTAGTCAGGCTGGCGTAGAAATAAATGATACGATAGACGAAATAACGTTCTCTTATGTAACAGATGTAAAACCATTCAATGAAAAAATGACAGGTTGTAGTCTCGAGGATATTGAGTATGGACCTGAAGATAATGGCCACAAATATTGCAGGCAGAATCTGACTGTTGTAAATCTTACAGTTGTGGCTATTTATCAAGAAAAAGGAGCGGGAAATCCAACAATATTGTTCGATCCTGTAATTGTGCCAGCGAGCCTGCTAAACAACACCCAGAAAACAACTCTAATGGAATATGACCACGGATATCTTGGTTTTGCTCTTGATAGAGATAAATTGCCTTCGCAAACAGCAGATCATGCTGTGGATTATCTAAATGATCTTTATCAAGACGTGACTAAGAAAAGGATAACTGTACTCTATGGAGCAAATGGAACCGTAGAACTTACTAAAGAAAATTTGACTTCCGAACATAAACTAGGAGTTCTAAGTGGTTCCCAAAGCGAGAGTGATTGCAATAATGATGTAATCAAGGCACAATGTTTTGTAACAAATGCAACCAATCTAAGAAATTTTAAGGACGCTGATGGTAACTCAATCGATTATTTCATAATGAATTCAAAATATTTGGGCTCTCAAGCTGAAATAAACGGTACAATTGTAGATTCATGGGGAGGATACGCTGATGGGCAAGTCGAACTAACCTACACCGATCTAATATCTGGAACCATAGGTTTTCTCAATATATTCTTAGGTCTTGTCGCAGTTTTCAATTATGTTTTAATGATTCCAATCGTAATCTTGTCCTTTTCTGTATTGATATACGGACTCGCGCTATCTTTGGAACAAAGGAAAATGGAAATAGCAATACATAGAGTTATTGGAGGAACTAAAGAAGGATTACAAAAGATGCTTACATCTGAAATTGTTATAGTTAGTACTGTTGCATTTTTGGGTGGTTACATCTTATCAATAGGTATTGTTCCGAATCTACTCTCTGCAGTCGGCTTTATGTCTTTTGAAAGCAGTGGAGATCTTGCTGAATATCGTTGGGCTAATCTAGGAATTGGTGCATTAATGTTCACCATAGCAACAACTATAGGCGTAGCGTGGTTTTATGGAAGGAAAAAGGCTGATGAATTCCTTTCCATAGAAATTGTAGAAGGTGTAAGTAAACTCTCAAAGAAAGTTGAACCAAGGTTCTGGATTCCATTAGCTTGCTTTGCAGTAGGTGCATTTACATGCATGGAGATTTGGATTGAAGACAACGGGGGCTGGTGGATATTTGGTGAGGATGGTGTGGTTACTAATTTCATAACAAATGGTCTACTCAAGATATTTGCACCGTTTTTATTATGGATAGGTGGCGCAATAATTCTCGGTAAAATCGGAGCAAAGGGGCCTGAATTCCTAGTAAGATTATTTGGAAGAACTGCCCTCTTATCAGATATCAAAAGAGGGCTAACTAATTCAACATCAAGCGATACCGTAAACAGACTAGCTGTGATAATGTTGCTAACATTATCAATCGTAACATTAGCTGCAATACAAGGCTATACTGGAACAGACGTTGATGAAAGGACAGCATCGGCTGATATCGGTGCGGACATTCAAGTACAATTTGTTGATCCAGTTTCAAAAGAACAAGCTGAAACGACTGTACTTTCTGCAATAGAAAGAATGAATAATGATGAAATCAAAAACATTGAATCAAGTGCCTCGATTGGAACCCTATATCCAACTGCAAAAGGTAACTCGGGAGTAATTACTACATATATTATATTTGACAATACTGATGACACACTACTTTGGGATAGGCAATCTGTTCCAAATAAGAATATTGACGCAACGATAAACGGATTATCAAACGATAAATTCACTGCGGGAGAAGGAGCTATTGGGTTGCTAGATTTACCAGATAATGAAGAACTCGAGTCTGATGATACTGGATTTGAATATAAGATTACTCTAGAATATCCTGAATATAAATTTAGAATTAATGAGACTGGATTCCCAGAAATAGATTTTGCTAATAGCACTTATCGGGAAACACAGATAACTTACCTAGGAGAACATCAATGGATACCTGGCGTACCCTCTACAGACACAAGTAACGCTATAATTATAGGAGAAAACTCATATCGAAATCTTGTTGGTTCAACCATAGCTGATAACTATGTCTCGACTACCTGGTTCTTTGAATTGTGTGATCAAAATGAAAAAGATTGCAAAGATGCTTTGAGCAATGTGGCTGTTGAAATAGGAAACAGTGAAATTGTTTTCAGTTCACAAGATTGGGCTTCTTCTCATGAAGAGGTCGAAACTAATGGAGGACTCATATTTGGTACACAAGGCCTACTGAGCTTGCAATTCATGGTTTCATCGGTTGCTGTTGTTGCTTCGGCATTCGTTTTTCTTTCACTTGTTCTGGATCAAAGGAGCAAAGAACTAGCCATTCTTCAAGCTATAGGAGCCAGTCCAAATCAAATCAGAAAATTGGTCCTGTTTGAAATTTTATCAATTATAATAGTTAGTATGACCCTAGGAGTTCTCTTAGGTATAGGAGTTGCCCAAACCTTCAATGGATTCTTCTACGTTTTCGGCTATATCTTTCAAATATTCCTAGGAAATGCAACGCCAATAAGCAGAGAACTCGTATGGCCATGGGCTGAGATAATAGTAGTTAATATCTCTGTACTAATTGCCGTAATAATAGCACTAGTATTGACCACTAGAAAAGTGTTGAAAGCCAATTTAGCAATGATATTAAAGGGGGAATGATGAGCGAAGAACAACTTTTTGAACATACATTAGGGCAAGGAAAAAAAGAAGGTGACATGGAAGAAGAATTGTCCAAGGCTCAAGAAGAATTTGAAAAAAGCAGTATTGAGAGAATAATTTCTAAGGATGAAAATGAGATACTACATGCTAGCGGATTATACCACGTATATGAATCACAGTCCTTAGAAGGTAACGTTGTTGCCCTCAGAGGATTACATGTAAATGTCATGAAAGGTGAGGCTGTGGCTGTAGTTGGACCTTCTGGCTCAGGAAAATCTACACTTTTGAAGTGTCTTGGCGGATTGATGCAACCTTCAGCTGGAGGTGTCATACTTGATGGAGTACACATAACGCGTCTTGAGGGAGTTGATCTGGTCAAAATGCGCCAGAAAACAGTATCTTTTATTTTTCAGGAAGCAAACCTTCTTCCAGATCTCAGTGCTCTTGACAATGTAGCTCAGCCATTAGTACACCAAGGAGTGATAATAATGGATGCAAGAGAAAAAGCCCTAGAATTATTAAAATTCTTGAAGATGGAAGAAAGGGTATATGGAATGCCTGAAGAATTATCTGGAGGGGAGCAACAAAGGGTTGCGATTGCAAGGGCACTGATTACTAACCCAAAATTGATTCTAGCGGATGAACCAACAGGTGCTTTGGACCCAATTACAAGTAGAGAAGTACTGAAACTGTTTAAAGAATTGCATGAAGAAAGAGATGTTGCCTTCCTTATTGTTACACATAACCGAGAAGTTGCTGCATTTGCAGATAGATCCCTTGAACTTAGGGATGGAAGATTTGTTGCCCAACATGGGGAAAGTGTTGACATTGGTGATTTGAATGTAAGTAGGGAAATCATAATTGATGATACCGGAACTGTTACACTACCTCCTGACCTATTGGCTCAAATTGGAGGAGCAGGAAGATTTGAAATTCCAAATGCAGAACAAAACGAAATAAGCTTTGCAAGAGTCGAATCTGAAAGGGTTGTAATTGAAGAAACTGCAGATCTTGTTCTATCTCCAATATGTCCAGCTTGTAATCATGACTATAAGAAGGAAAAAATTCAACTCTGTCCTGAGTGTGGTTCAAGCCGTCCAATGATTAAATCATAAGTTTAATTCGTGGAGTTTTACTATCTATCTTAGGGATTTTATCATCGTCTATTGGATGTATAAACTTCCCATACTCTTCTAAGAAAGTAGGTATATTTAATCCCATAAAATCATCTTGCCCAACCTTATTCAGAAGACTTATTCCTGATTTTGACAGATTACGAGCACCTATCAAATCTTGAATTTGATAACTGGCCATTCTTATTTTTAGAAGTGCCGCCCCACATTTAATCAAACCTTGAAGAAAACGATGCTCACTACTATTTCTTACTGCTGCAATCCACATTCCTTCCCACGCTTCATGGGCTTCCCAATAATAGTGATAATTGTATAAATCAATTCCAAAAAGATAATCCTCATTATCATGCCATAAACTAGAGTCCCATTTCTCATTTTCTTCATCTTCTTCACCATAACTATGACCTTCTGGACTGTTGGTAGGATGAGGATGCATTCCTGGAACATACCGATATGGTGGGAAATCTCTTGAACAGTATCTGTCTACTCCAATATTAAGTTCAGATTCGGAAGAAGCTAATGGATAATCTACCATTAACTACTCAACATATCTTCTACAGCATCAGTAAATTTTCTCACGTCTGCCTCATTATTGTAAAAATAGATACTAGCTCTTGCAGTACCATCTATACCTCGTGAATTAAACCACGAATGAACACAATGCATTCCGCTTCTTACAGCAATATTATAATTCTCATCTAAATGCATTGCTATCTCTGTAGTATCCCAACCATCTAAGGTGAAAGAAGTTATACCTCCTCTTTTCGAAACATCCTCAGGACCAATAATTGAAACACCTTCCAGATTCTCCATTTTGTTTGATAAAATTGTATTCAGTCTTGTTTCATGCTTTTGAATATTATCTCTACCCACTTCCATGATGTACTCGGCAGCAGTGCCTGCACCTATGGCTCCAGCATAATCTTGGAGGCCCGCTTCAAAACAAGCTGGTGGAGGCAATAATTCATATCCATCATAGGTAGCATTAACAACTGTCGATCCTCCAACATAACTAGGAACCAGATTTTTCAATTCATCATACTTCCCGTAAAGTGCACCCATACCACTTGGCCCACAAAATTTATGTGCACTTACTGACGCGAAGTCAACGTCAAGATCAACCACATCCAATTCTTTATGAGGTGCAGCTTGAGCAGCATCCATCAATACCTTGATATCTTTATCATGGCAAATTTCAATTATGTCCTTAACTGGATTAGTATGACCATCCAAATTTGACGTATGTATTATACTCATCAATTTTGTTTTACTATCTATACTTTCCTTAAGCGCCTCTAAATCAAAATAATAATTGTCTTTAGCTGGTACAACTTGATAATCTATTCCTTTGTACTTAGCCATATGATGCCAAGGTACAACGTTCGAATTGTGCTCTTTATCAGATGTTAGAACTTTATCTCCTTTCTTCAAACCTAATCCATTAGCTACCAAATTCATTCCCTCAGTTGTATTCCTAGTGAATACAATCTCTGAGGTCTTCTCAGCTCCTAACAATCTACGGAGGCTGTCTCGGGCCATTTCAAAACCCTCTGTAACCTGCCAACTCATTCTGTGAACAGAACGGCCTCCACAAGCCGGATACTTCGTATAATATTCCATTATAGAATCAATTACTTGCTGAGGTCTCAACGTCATGCAAGCACTATCAAGATAGGTTGGTGCGTCCTTTGTATTCAGAACTGGAAAATCACCTCTATATTTTGAAATATCCATATTTGTCTGAACTCATTATAATAATGGGATTTAAAGGCATATGACCAAAAGAAGACTTCTTAAAGGGGTCGTAATGAAACAAATATGAGCTGTGTAGATGACTTACCTAATATTGGGATAAACGAGCTGAATTATAGCTGCGCAACCGAATTAGCCAGTATGGGTCCAGTGGCAGCATTACTTACTATAATTATCGGAATTCCTGTAATAAAACTAATATTAAGATATCTAAGGAAAGTCTTTGACAAATATGATTACATTGATGAAGGAATTGAAAATTTCCTTTTCAGAGTTGCAAGCGTAGCCCTCTGGGCTGTTGTTATTCTAACAGCTGCGAGTGAATTAGGAATCAATGTTACTGGAATAGTGGCTGCTCTTGGTATTGTAGGACTTGCTATGGCATTTGCAGCTCAGGACACTATTGAAAATATCATAGCTGGTATCTTCCTAATGGTTGATAGACCATTTAGACAAGGTGATAGAATATTGCTCCCAAAAAAGATTGGAAGTTTGTATTCAAGTTGGGGAGATGTAACTGAAATCGGTCTCAGAACTACAAGAGTTCGTTCAACTGATGGAGTGCTTCTTACTGTACCAAATAAACTCTTGACAAAGGATACTATTGCAAATTTCAATCATAAAGATGACATGAATCTGCGAGTCAGAATCAGACTAGGTTTGGTACCAACTTGGGAAAATGTTACGAAAGGTGAGAAAATAGTTGAGGAGATTGCTAAGAATAACAAAGATATTTGTCAAGAAAAACCAAAACCACCTCAGTTCGTTTTGAGGGATTTCGGAGATCAAGAGGTCATAATGGAAATAAGATATTATGTTCCAAATGCACCTCTAATGCGTTCAACAAAATCTTACTATGTTAAAGAAATCCTCAGACAATTCGAAGAGCAGGATGTCAAATTAGCCTATCCAACCAGGTTAATTATGAAAGAAGACATCGAATAGTTAAACATAATAAAGGCCTATATTCTGCCTTATTATAGGAGAAAACATGTCGTTTAAAGTACCCGATTTATCATATGATTACAACGCACTTGAACCATATATTGATGAAGAGACAATGCGCTTTCATCATGACAAGCATCACGCCGCATATGTGAATATGCTGAATGGGGCTGTGGAAGCTGCAGGAAAGTTGAAAGGAAAAACTGTGAAGGAACTGATTACTGATCTCGATTCCGTACCCGAAGCTCAGAGAGGTGCGGTGAGAAATCATGGAGGTGGCCATTACAATCATGCTATGTTCTGGGAGATAATGAACCCTGAAGGTGGCGAAATGAGTGCAGAACTAAACACAGCATTACTCGAAGCATTCGGTAATCTTGATGATTTCAAGGCTGAATTTCATAAAGCCGGAATGACAAGGTTCGGATCGGGATGGGCTTGGCTTTGTTCTAAGAATGGAAAACTGTCCGTTTGTTCCACTGCAAATCAAGATAACCCCTTGATGGGGAGCAAATATGGAGGATGTGATGGGAAAGTACCAATTCTAGGATGTGACGTATGGGAACATGCTTACTACCTTAACTATCAAAATCTAAGAGGAGACTACATCACTGCATTCTTCAATGTAGTAAATTGGGCTGAAGTCTCAAAGCGCTATTCAGAATCGCTCTGATTACCTAATTCAGCAACCAAATTACCTATCAAAAGGGAACTTCCTCCTAGTATCAGCCAGAAAGAAAATTCTGTCATATCAAATGTAATTGCCAACAGAGTTGCCCAAACTGGCTCTAATGCATAAAGAATCGCGGCACGAACTGGATCAAGATATTTTTGGAAATAATTAACTAAACCTAGAGCTCCAAAGGTACCAAATATAGAAGATAAAAGTAAAGGATATAGAAAATCAGTATCACATAATAATCCAATGATATCGACATTTCCTATATCAAACACTAGGAAAATATTGAAGAGAAGAATACACATTAGTGTAGAAAGCGAAATAGAGGTGAAAGTTACGCCCAAAGGTGACACGCGTTTTGTTACTACATCTGTGGCAATGATATGACCTGCAAACATCAGAGCACAAAGAATAGTTAACCATTCAGAAATGTCATAATGAAGTTCTGGTGGACCTTGAATATATCCTGCTCCAAAAGTTGCGAGGAGAACACCCATAAGCAATGTACGGCTTTGCAATTTTCCAGCGTGCCAAGCTAGAATCAAAGCGGTGAAAAGAACATACAAACTAGTAAGAAATGCAGAGACTGCAGGTGAGATTCCTTCTAGTCCAATCATTTGAAAAACAAAACCACCAAGCATCAAAAGTGCAAGTATCATTCCATCAGACCAGACCTGAAAACCCTGTGACTCTTGTCTGACAGATGGAAAAACTATGAGGAACAAAATAGCTGCCAGACCAAATCTTAGAGTTACAAATAATGTAGCTACAACATTGGTCTGATCTCCATTGGTATAATCTGCAGAAGCATCAAGAGCATTTTTTAGCCAGACAAAAGTCCAACCCCAGATTATTGTGACTAAAAAGAGAGCGAGTGTAGCCTTCTGTTTCACACTACGCCCTGATCCATCATGGCGTTAGCTACTTTGCGGAAACCTGCAATGTTTGCACCCATCACCAGGTTACCTTTATCTCCGAATTCAGTTGCAGCATCTGAACATTGCTTGTGAATTCCAGTCATAATTTGATCCAGCTTTTCATCAACTTGTTCTCTAGTCCATTCTTCAAAAGATGCATTTTGTGACATTTCCAAAGCTGATGTTGCCACACCGCCGGCGTTAGCTGCTTTCGCTGGGCCAAACATAACTCCAGCCTTCAAGAGAATCTCTAATGCTTCTGGTGAAGTTGGCATATTGGCACCTTCAGATATTGCCATACAACCATTCTTGACTAAACTTTTGGCACCCTTTTCTTCTAACTCATTCTGAGTAGCACATGGTAATGCAATGTCACATTTTTCTCCCCAAGGCCTCTTGCCTTCATGATACTTAGAACCAGAGAATTTTGCTGCATACTCCTTGATACGGCCTCTCTGATTGTTCTTCAAATCCATTATCCAAGCTAACTTTTCATCATCAATGCCATCTTTATCGAATATGTATCCACTTGAATCAGACATAGTGACAACCTTGGCTCCATAACTGATTGCCTTCTGAACACAGAACTGGGCAACGTTACCACTACCTGAGACTGCACAAACTTTACCTTCCATTGTTTGTCCTATAGAAGCTAACATTTCACGAAGGAAGTAAACTTGGCCATACCCTGTTGCTTCAGGTCTAATCAAGGAACCTCCCCATCCATATCCTTTACCAGTCAGAACACCTTCCCAGTTACGAGTCAATTTTTTGTATTGACCAAATAGAAAACCTATCTCTCTACCTCCTACTCCTATATCACCAGCTGGAACATCTATGTTTGCTCCAACATGGCGGAATAGCTCAGTCATAAAGGACTGGCAGAAACGCATGACCTCCATATCTGATTTTCCTTTAGGATTGAAATCACTACCGCCTTTTCCTCCGCCAATTGGCCTAGTTGTCAAAGCATTTTTGAAAATCTGTTCAAAACCTAGAAATTTGATTATTCCTAGATTAACACTAGGGTGAAATCTCAAACCTCCCTTGTAAGGTCCAATAGCACTATTGAATTGAACACGCATACCTCTGTTAACCTGTACGCGTCCTTTGTCATCCACCCAAGGAACTCGGAAGGTAACAACTCTCTCGGGTTCTGTTAACCTTTCCAGAATACGTGCATCCTTGTATTCATGATGAATCTCAAAAACAGGTTCCAAGGTCTCTAAAACCTCCCAAACAGCCTGATGAAACTCGGGCTGATCTGGATCTCTCTGTTTGACCAATTCGAAAGCTTCTTTGACGTAGCTCATAACTAACCTGAAGTCGATATGTGACTGGCTATAAAAATATCTTTTACAGAAACTAGTGTGCTAAGGAACCCATTGGATCCCATGGAGGAAGTTTGATGGGGTCTTTTGAGTACAATTCTGCCATTTTCTTAGTAATGTGTTTCTTATGTATAACTACCTCATACATGAACTCATCAAACCATGAATCTGACATAATATCAAAACCTTTCTCACCGTGGTCAGCTCCCCAACTGTTCTCTACTCTCCACTTCGTTGGTTTTCCGTCCTTGATATCAACACCAGTGAATAACATAGCATGAGTCATTACACTATCTCCATACTCCAAACGCTGAGCCTTGTTCATATTGAATTCAGTACCATAAAATCTATCAAATTCGAAAAGATCCATATCCATCACACCGAATTGTCTAGTGAAAAATTTGCCTACATCACAGCCAAACCAAACAGGATCATTTGCCTTAATTGATTTTATTGTGTATTTTCTTAGGTCATCCGTCTCAAGATTCAGATAACGAATGATATTGCCACCATGCACATTTCCAAGATATTCGACAGTGTATGTCTTGTTGTATTCAGTAAAACCTCTTGGATCATTTATTAGACATACAAATTCATCTAAGTCAATTCCAACGTGGTCTTCGTAAAACTTCTTTGGAGTCAAATCCGTAAATCTCTGAAATTTGTTTTTTTTGTCTCTGATTGACCAGTCGAATTTTTTAGGTGGTGTTCCAAGACTTATACAAAGCATCTGGTATATCGTAGACAACATATCATCTTTCATTTTTCTCAAATCTGCGCCTGATTTACCTTTAGAATGTGCTGTACGAAGATTATTTGCAAACTCTCTTAATTTTCTAGTAACCAGTTTATTCATTTGAGCTGAGTTACTACTCTGATGACTCTCAGCCATCACCTTCTTTGGAACTGTTCCATACTTTTTCAGAAGATTAACAAACATATCCCATTGCCCACCGTCTTGTACTGGTGATGAAAGTAAATGCATTATTAGACGACTATCTGTATCTTGGTCGGCGGTTTCAATAATATTTTCTAGAAAGTAATTGGCTTTTTCCAACTTATCATAAAACATGAAATAATTCTGGGAGAATTCGAAATTCTTTAGTTTGTACTTGCGTCCCAAATAGATTCTTAACAAATTAAGACCAGCAAAACCCCAACACCTACCACTTCTATTCTGACTTGTAGCCTTCATCTCTCCTGTAACCTTGTCCGAAAACGTGTGGTCAATATTCCTAAATGCGTCCCAATTCATTGCAAGTTTCCTTACATCTGATCTGGTAGCGGCATTCATTGCCAATTTTGCGGAAGAACTAGAGTCAAAGGCTTTGCGATACTTGTTGATGTTCGCCAGAGTTACGGACTTGCCCATAGAGGATATTAGTGGGCAATATAAATTAACTATTAGCTTGAACTGGTAGACGCTTAGTCATAACTTTCCTCCAGATTGGAGTGAAAACGCAAGGCCACCATGATGCATAATATCCCCAACGAAGTGTTGGTGTGTCTTTGTGTGGTCTAAGTTTCCAAAAAGGTAAACTTGCCTGTATGTGATGATCAGAATGTCTAGTGAGTTCTAACAGACTCCATCTTGACCAGCGAGCTTCTGTATTCCAAGCATGTTCTACCTTGAAACGACCATTTTCATCTCTTCGCAAACCCCAATGACGAATATAATTTACATATTCAAGTGTCATTATTGAAACTAAGGATGAAATTATCCAACCTACAACTAATGGAGTTCCATCAAAAAATCCAAAATAGCCAGGTAATATCCCTAAACCAGATAATGCAAAAATTTGTAATCCTAATCCCTGATAAGAAGGGTTTTTGAGGCCAGTACGGCCTCTTTTGTTATTGATTCTTACTGAAGACATAAACTGGCCTGGAATCGTTCTTAACCAAAAAATCCACAAACTTTCGTTTTCCGTTGCACTTGCTGGATCCTTATCGGTAGCAACCCATCTGTGATGATTGTAATTGTGTTCTGTAGTAAAGTGCGTATAATTGATACTGAACAATAAAACTCTAGATAGCCACCAACCTGGGCTCCTCGGTTTTTGATGACCTAACTCATGAGCTGTAACTGTTGCTGACGCGGCAGCACTCAGCCCTGTTGACAAAGCACCGATAACAAGCCATTCAGTTAATCCCTCATTAAAAGCAAACCAAAAGAAGGTAGCCATTACAAACAATTGAAGTATTCCATGCACCCAGAGTAATACAATGAAAGGCGTCCCTGATTCTCTTGGAGGTCTTGGAACCTCCGACTCACCCATTACAATGTCTAAAATAGGTCCTATAAACCATATGAAAATTACACCCATTGCAGCGTATATTGGTTCATAAACGCCCAATAAATTACCTGAGATTACTAAAAGAGGAGATATCAATCCAAGAAGATGGTAAGTCCATGGTTCGGGATTAAGCTCGGATTGATTGCTCATATAATTTATATTAAAAGTGTGTTTAATTAATTGATTGTCTACTTTATTCTAAAATCATACAAATTCTTGTACAAAGATAAACATTCTTCATAAAGTCCTTGATATTTAGCCGGAACATCTTCCGTTTTAGGTTTATACTCATTGAAACCAGTAGAATTCATAACGTTTTTGTACCAGTATTTTCCCCAATTACCATCAGTTTCTCGAGGACCTCTAGGCCAACTTAGCATCTCCTCAGAAAAAATTACTCCGATTCTATCACAAAATTTACTAAGGATATCCCTAGGATTCATTAGTACATCTTTGGAATCAATAATTGGTGGTACCTCGCCAGTCATATTGCTAACATACTCAAATATCTCTTTCTGCTCCTCAAGACCCAACAAATGCATATTCAGATCTGGATGAACTTTACTATACGAGATTATCATGTCTTTTGGATCTCTAATCAGAAAGCAATTTATGACGGATTTCATCCATTTTCTATCTATTGAATCTAAAAGATGATGTGTAATATGTTTTTGATAATAAACTGAACAATCTCCATTCGTGTCGTTCACCAAACCAAGGGAAACTTTCTCACAATCTAATTCTCCATCACTCAACACATCTTCCCTTCCAGGGTGATCCAGATCGGTCTGACTCAAGTAATAGGCATAATACGGTTCATCAATCACAAATGTGTCTGTTCTACTTTCCCAAGAACGCATCATTGCCGTAGATATATTACGGGGTCCTGACCACATGGCTATTCTAATCAAATAAACTCTCCAGGTCAACTATTTCATTGTAATATGACTGCAAGGTCTTCACTACTGAACCTCTTGGCAGAACATTCAACTCATGGTCATCTACTTCGTAAACCGGTACAACTCCTCCAAACGTTCCTGTCACAAAGGCCTCATCTGAACCATAAACATCAGATAAAGTAAAATTTCTTTCATAGACTGGAATCGAATTGGCTTTACAAATGTCAATAATATTCTGTCTAGTGATTCCCTTCAAACAATATTCTCCCGTGGAGGTCCAAACGGACTTATCCTTTACCATGAAAAAATGAGTTGAATTACATGTAGAGACATATCCATGAGGATCCAACATTAGCCCCTCATCGCCACCTTTCCGGTGAGCATCTATACAAGCCTGAATACAATTGAATTTGCTGAGACTATTGATTCTATGATCCTGAATATTTGTGCCTCCCCGTATTATATCAACTGATACTAGCTTAATTCCATTCTTTTGTGTTTCTGGAGATGGAGCTTTGTACTCAGGAATTACAACTATCGTAGGTTCAGAAATAGTGAAACTAGGATCCTGATAAGGTGTCGATTTGACGCCTCTCGAAACTATCAATCTAACGTGAACTCCAGTCTTCATCTTGTTGAATTTTACAGTTTCATCCAATATTGATTTTATCTCATCTATAGTCTTTCCAATATCCATAT
Source organism: uncultured archaeon (assembly GCA_964432625.1). Lineage (GTDB taxonomy): Archaea > Thermoplasmatota > Poseidoniia > MGIII > CG-Epi1 > CG-Epi1. The sequence continues at coordinate 281 of CAYSOH010000002.1, read as the reverse complement.
CTATCTGAGAAGCTCCCCAAAATAATCGCTCAAGATGCTGATCTAAAAACATGAATTTACCATTGTGATAACGGATGCCTTCCCACACTCCATCACCAAGTAAAAAACCACTATCAAAGACTGATATGGAGGCATCCTGTCTAGGGTAAAATTTACCATTAATGTATACTAATATCTCAGAGTTACGGATGTCCTCGACATAATCATGAGTGCCTCTCTTATCTGCCATTAGCTAACTCCACTACCTCATCTGCACAGCCCCAAGAAAGAGTTACTCCTGA
>CAYSOH010000001.1:0-39718 GCA_964432625.1 uncultured archaeon | reverse complement strand
TATGACTCAAGCTACTGGAAAGGAACCAAGTAGTGATGATTTTGTAAAATATTTAAAATCAAAATATACCGAGATTTACGGACTTTAATCTGGTAGCCCCGCTCGGATTCGAACCGAGGTCTCAGGCTCCAAAGGCCTGAATGATGGACCGCTACACTACGGGGCTATGCTTGTCCAGAGGCTGGTGTCTTTACAAATGTGCCCTTGTAAGCAATGATTAATAACGCCTTCTTGGTAAGCGACTAAGATATGACTGCAGGCGACAGGTTCATGAAAAAAATCGAGGACTTCTACGATGATTTAGGTTATCCTGTCGTTTGGGATGGTGAAGGTTCAAAGAGGCAACTTGAGATTACCTTCAAGTCAGAATCGGGCTATTTCGTAAAAGCAGTTCTTTTGGCTAGAGGAAATGATATAGTCATTAAGGATGAATGGGGACGCGAACAGGTAATCAAGGCTACTCGAGGTAATCTACAGATGATTAAGAGTTGGTCTGAACACCGTTAATCAGGAAGCTGACTTTTACTTTTTACACCAGGCCTTGGTATTATTTCGAGTTTAGTCATATTTCCGTTATCAAAATGAAAGACCCAAGGTTCACACCATCCGATTTCTGTTTTCAAAATCTGTTTTGGCGTATAATTTTGGAGAGACATAACAATTGCTCTTATGCTGTTTCCATGGGCACTCACAAGGATTTGCTTTCCCTCTGAGATCTTTGGCATAATCACGTTTTTCAAGTAAGGAATAACACGTTCAGAAGTATCTTTCAGAGACTCACCGCCTGGAGGAGGCACATCATAGCTTCTTCTCCATATGTGCACCTGTTCAGCACCAAATTTTTCAGCAGCTTCGGCCTTGTTTTGCCCTATCAGGTCACCATAATCCCTTTCATTCAGTGCAACATCTTTCTCGATTGGTATATTACTCTGTCCTATTCCTTTCAGGATGATACTGAGCGTATCTTGAGCTCTTACTAGGTCAGATGTGAAGGCCATATCGAAATTATATTTCTCTAGTATTGAGACGGCTTGTTTTGCTTCGTCAATTCCTTGTTGATTGAGTCCAACATCTTTCCATCCAGTGAATCTATTTTGATCATTATAAACAGACAGCCCATGTCTTACCAGAACTAGTTTTCCATTGCTCATATTAGGTGAATGATTCTATTGAAACTTCTCCATATTTAGGTAACGGCCTAGCATTTATTCCTAATTTCTTTTCTACTTGTTTAGCTAATTCTTTCGTTGATCCGTGTACAGTATACACTTGTTTTGGTTCACATTCTTCTATGAATTTCATCGTTCCTCCAAAATCTGAATGATCACTTATGGGGAATCCAGCGTCTACTCCTCTCAAGGCCCAGCTCGAAAATGCACACCATCCAGACACTCTGGCTACCTTAGCTCCGTTTCTTCTAAGATTCTGGACAGCTTCATCAGGTCTTCTACCACTAGTTGCGGTTGTTGAAGTGACCAATAGTCCTGGTTTCTTTTTTTCATTTTCATCCAATTCATCGTATCGAACGTAATCCATCTTCACTCCATGTTTTCTGTAAACATCACTAACAGATCCTACAATCTCTGAGACCGCCGGAACAACATCGGCTTTGTTTGCTGTGGCTATTACTTCTTGCGCCTTTCCTAATGAATATGCTCCCACAATTCCTCCACCATTGGCAGCAGTTGCATTAATCCAAGCTTGTAAGTCCTTCAGTACTTCATTTCTGTCAGGTAGAGTTTGGTCAGGCTTTCCATAGGTTGATTCAACAATGAGTGTTTCACATTCCCTAGGTTCTGCGATTCCTGCAGTAACTGTTCCGTATGGGTTGTAATCACCAGTATACAGAACGTCTTCACATTCAATCATTGCAGAGCCTATAACATGTCCCGCAGATATGAATTCAAGCTCAAAATCATTGATTTTGAATTTATCATTGTAATCATGCAAGGTCGCCTTCTTTGATCCAGTCCGGACCTTCATCACATCAGCTGTTGGTGGAGTCATGTGAGTTCTGGGTCTCAAATGGTCAGAATGAGCGTGTGTGACAGCACCATCAGGCCTCCCACTCGATGGATCTAGATATACGGCTCTCTTATCTTTCTTAAGGCAGATGCCTCTATGATCGAAGATCTCCAATTATTTTCCGCCTTTCAGACTGAAGGAATATCGAGATGGTTCTCTCCATCGATGCCCAGTCAGATACCTACAAAGGTTGCAGCGGAATCCAATCGCCACCTTTCCACCATATAATGTGGCATTGTGAACCTTTTTCAGAGGAGCAGTACAGACAGGACAGGGTTGTCCAGGCGATGCAAATTCTCCTCGGTGATGGTGTCTTCCACTCTGATCCTCTCCAGGCCTTATCCTCCTCCATCTTTTTACGACAGGGTCATAACCTAAACCTTGTTTTCGATAATCACTTTCATCAGCCTCAGGCGCGTCTCCAACCGAGCGCGTTCTTATTCCAATCTTAACTTTCTTTGATTGTATAGCTGTGATTCTCATTCTTTCTGCAGATAATCTGTAAGTCTCATCCTGCTTTTTTAATTTCTTGATTGTAAGTTTATGCATTTTGGTCTGAGTATCAACAGAACCTCTCTCTCTAAGGACTTCTAATACCGATTCAATAATCACTTTTTTGCTAGGCTTTCGATAGTCCATAATGACCTATTGAACATACATGTTAAAGCCTGTCGGGACATAATAGTAATTTTTATTATCCCATTACAACAATCGGTATACAACCGGAGGTTGATATGTCAATTGATGAAGTAGACGAACTGTTCTATTTGTTGGAGAATCCTACACGACGCCGTATCCTCCAGTTATTGTCAGTAGAACGTCTTTATCCGTTGCAATTATCCCGTGAAATAGACGTAACACAACAGGCAGTTGTCAAGCATCTTAGGATACTGGAACAGCACGGTTTGGTAAAGTCACGCGATGAACCAAGTACTCGAGGACCTAATCGCCGTGTTTACAAGGCATCAAGAGAGGTCTCCCTCCACATAGATATTGGCCCTTCGACTTACAAGCAAAAAGCTGAAACCGATTTCGATATTTCAAATCTTTCCGAGCAACATAGAAGAGTTTTGGATGCAGTTTCAGAATCTCGCAATATGAATTCCAAAGCACGGATGGATCTCCTCTCTCGAGTTTCTGAAGATTTGAGAAATTCAATCGTGGAAGTTGAGGATGAAAGACGTAGTTTGATGGCACTTGTTGGAGAACTAAATCGAGAAATAACATCTGCTGCCCAAAGTGCTGAATGCACATACGAAGAACGCAGGCTTTTGCATCATATATTGCACAACAAAGATTACACTATAGAGGGTGCAGCAGCATCTCTTGGTCTTCGAGAAGCTGAAGTACGTTTGATACTTGAAAGTTTACAGCAACGTGGTCTAACAAGATGAATGGCACGTATTCTTAAATAGAATACCAAAATCGCTTTACAAGTTCATATGTATACTGTTAGAAAGAGTCTGCTTGTAATGCTGACAATTTGTCTGTTTATTCCCTTTTCACAGGCCGATGATCCGGTTTACAGAGTCGATGGTTTACCTGATGATTTACACTATGCTACAGGATCATCGTATGAGATAGTTTTGACAGCTAGTAATTATTCTGCGATTTCATCCGTAAATATTACAGTAACCAATGGGACTTTGAGTGAGACGGCCGAATTTGAGTCAGATGTTCATCACTTAAGTTTTTCAGATAGTACTGAGGGTTGGACTTTTCATTGGCAAGCTCCGGTAGAATCATTTGAATTAGGAGAGGGTGAGGCCGAATTGTCAATAATCTTTTTTGATCAGGATGGAGGTACTTGGTCTTCCTATAGTTCAGTCATAAGGCCACCAGAGATAGAGGCACATTCAGAGACTAATGTACCTGATTGGGCATCATCTATAGCATGGATTGGAGCTAGCATAACTGTTCTCTTGGCTATACTGGGGTCTCTTGTTTTACGTAGAGATCGTTTGAAATGACTGATAGTGATGAGAAAGACTTAGATTCAGTTAAGAGTGTTGTCGGGCTTTCCAAGATTACAGAAATTTTAAAAGTTACAGGAATTGCAGTAGGCCTTCTGGCTATCCTCATAATTCTATTAGTATTTTATTATTCCATAACGTATGGATGGTACCCTCAGGGTACAACCAAGAGTGCACCAACTGGCAGTATGATAGCAAGCGAAGACGGAAGTGGTGTATGGACGGTTCAGATCGTCAAAATTAACCCACAAGTTTCCGTAAACTCGGTACACTGGTATCTACTGGATGTACAGGGAAACACTAAGACTGATGGCTTAGTTTCCGATATCTATGGTACTAAACAAGGTCATGGCCATGGAGTAATATTTACTGATGTAGATTTCAATGGTAAATTGAGCCCCGGTGACAAATTTGAATTCCTTCCGTCTGAGGCTAATTCAGATTTAGAAGATATTGATGATTTGTCTGGTTTTTCATTCCTTATGAAGTTCGAGCCAACCGGTGACGTAATCGGTTACGATATTGTATTTGAATGAAGATTGTTTTAACGTAAGGTATATATGCTCAGATAGTTGTAGCCAAATTCTGACTTCGGTCAGAGGACACAACTATGAAGCGCAGAATAGTAAACGATGAGCAGGCAGTTTCGCCTGTAATTGCTGTCATTTTGATGGTTGCAATTACGGTTGTTCTGGCTGCAGTACTGTATGTTTGGGCTAGCAGTTTCCTTGGTGGTACAACCAAGAATGCACCAACTGGCAGTATGATAGCAAGCGAAGACGGAAGTGGTGTATGGACGGTTCAGATCGTCAAAATTAACCCACAAGTTTCCGTAAACTCGGTACACTGGTATCTACTGGATGTACAGGGAAACACTAAGACTGATGGCTTAGTCTCTGATGTATACGGTTATTACTCTGGCCAGGGTAAAGCTGTAGTCTTCATTGACAACGACTTCAATGGTAAGTTGAGCCCAGGTGACAAGTTTGAAGTTCACCCAGGTGAAGCTGACTCGGATTTAGAGAGTGTCTCAGATGTATCTGACTACTCGTTCCGTATGAAGTTCGAGCCAACCGGTGACGTAATCGGTTACGATATAGCACTACAATCGTAGAGCTAGTCACCGAAAATAGAGCGGGGCTGCAAAGCCCCGTTCACCAGGTAAATGGGAGCTTTGTCTCCCATCTACCCAATTTTTATTTTTAATCTAACCAGGGGACTCTTTGTACTGGTTCAGCGCCTTTTTCCAGCCCAGATTTAACAACAGCATTCGGTAACAATTCAAGGATGACTCCCTCAATCTTAGAATGTCTAGGTGGTTTTCCTATTTCCAGTCTATCTCCACTCAATGAGGCGTCTGGATATTTTCTAAGGAAATCCATAGCTCCATCATCCCAAGGAGCAGGACCTTTGTGGGGGACAATATCTGGCAGTTCAACAGTCGCAGTTTCAAGAACAACAAATCCTTTCTCACTTAGATTAACATTCCAAGCAATAGGTTCGAATTCAGTTACAGCACTGTAGATTTTCCTACCCTGTTTCTGGAGCCATGGTAATACACTTTCTTCGTTTCCTCCTGGATGTGGAATTACAACTGTAGTAACATGTCCTTTGGCCACTCTCTCCTTTTTCTTTGGAAAGAAGAAATCAATTGATGGATTTTCTAAGAATGCTTTAGAGGCTAGAATAGCAGCTCCAAGTCCCCTTAGAGTTACACCAGCTGCCACATTTCTCCCACTATCAACAGGATCAGGAAGCATTATCGGAGAGGCAGGCGCACCTTTGATTTCACCTAATTGGACAGGAGGTCTCCATCCTTTTATTTCTTCAAGAAGATTTGTAAAACCTTTACTCCTTATGCAGAGGATTTCTACTAGATATCCTGAAAATCCTCCAATAGCAGCTCCAGCACCATACGCTCCTGCACCCTTTAGAAATTGTTTGGTAAGTCTTATTTCATCCTCCAACCCATCAATGTTTTCCATTACCCACTCAGTGTGAAAAGGTGTTCTATCAACAGCAGATACTGGTTTTGAAGGGTCCTTGATTTCATAACAAGGCACTACATCTAGTCCGATTCCATTTTTCTCTCCCCGTAAATAGGGATGTTGTGCATAAAGTTCCCTTCCCTCTGGTAGAATCTTTCTAGCTTCTAACAGGCCTTTCTTCTTGAGATCAGTTCCTTCTTTGAATTTGAGAAAGAGGTCTATGTCGGCATCTTTCAGAAAAGTTCCTTTTGCTACTGAACCTACTATTAGTGCGTTAGAATTGGAACTATTCATTTGTGCTTCATTAAGCAAATCTTGTGCTAATTCCGCTATTCTGTCTTCCTCTTTCTTGTCAGGCTTGACTCTTTCCAGAACTTTCTGAAGTATTTTGTTCACTCTTCTTCACTAGACTGGTCGAATTTACCTTTATGCCAAGCCTTTGTCCTTTCTTTTTCAGCCCTTTTCTTCAAAGTTTCAATGTCGTCTTTAACAGGAATTAGTATGGGTAAGAGGAATACGATAATTCCCAATACTAATAAAATCAGTCCCATTCCTACATTTTTTCTTATCAGTATAGTTTCTAAGAAAATACTTATTGCTATCAGGGCAAAAAGCGTTGTTGCCCATGTAATTTTCCGATAGGCTTTCTCACTGAATACATATTTATCTCCTTCATCAGGTATTTCTACCGAAAATTGAGCTTCGGGAATTTCTATTTCATCTTCATTAAATCTAGGCCTTTCCCGTTTTCTTTTGAACATATAAATGGTAGCAATTATTCCACCAACAAGAAATGCAGCTTGTCCATAACCAGGATCTCCAGCTTCAGTAGCGGCCCAGATTGCATACAAAACAGCAAACCATATTGCTCCAATAATAGAATAAAAAAGATAATCAACTTCGGATTTTTTCGTCATTGACCCACAATTCTTAGAATTAAATTTTTGCTTCCATAGTAATGGCTTCAACTGGGCAAGCAAATGCACACAAAGTGCATCCCGTACAAGTATCTTCCAGAATCAATGCTTTCTTTGATTCAAATTGTGAGGTTCTAGCTTGTAAATCCCAAGTGATCATATCTATTGAGGCAAAATTACAGAAGTAGACACATTGAGTGCAACCAATACATTTTTCGTTGTCCACTAAGGCAATGTAATCCTTACCTCGTGGAAGCGCGTCTAATGTTTGTTTTCTTAAATCCTTAAACATATCCTTTGCTTTTTCAATTCCAGTAGAAGGTAATTCTTCTTTATCGAGAACCTCTTTTGCTCTGTTAAGCCATTTATTCGGTTTGTGAAAGAAAAGAGAGGTACTATCTGATGCAACAGCCACAGGTGTCTCAGTTTTGGCTTCAGCAGGCACTTCATTAGTCGCTTCTTCCTTCACTGCGCTTTCAGCCTGAGATCCCGACCCGATATCTCCTGGATCTGTAATCAGTATCGCGTCTACAGGGCACACTTCTTCACAAGCTCTACAAACAATGCAATCAGGTTCTCGAACGCCAATTGCTTTCGTATCAGAAGCAGGATGGTTTGGAGTATCAATCCAATCAAAAACATCGACTGGACAAGCATCAACGCAAGCCCCATCAGCGACACATATGTCAAAATCAATGGCTACAACACTTCCCCAGATACCTAGTTTGTCAGTTCCCACACCTCCGTAAGAATCAGAATCCTTAGCCCATATCTGTATCGGTTCTGAATCGCCATCATGAGTGGCTACCTTCTGATATGTGCTCATGAAGTTCTTATCGATTTCTGCCACTAGCTTTTTTCCTCCAAACAAGCAACCAGAAATTGCATAAGGTCCATCATCTCATAATCATGATGATGGCCTTCCTCAGGATTCATTCTTTCCTCATTTAGCATGCATTGCATGTGCATGTAACATTTAGGACAACCACCAAGCATAATGTCAATTCCAGCATCAGTACCTTGATCCAGACGCTTTCGTCTAACTGCTTTTGTTGCATCATTACAGTACATCATTGATGAAACTCCACAACATAATGCTCGCTCTTTGTTGTTTTCAAGTTCAACCATTTTTGCACCGTCTACTAACTGGATTAAGTCTCGGGGAGCCTCGTACTCTCCCATCATCCTTCCTAATCTGCATGGATCATGGTAGGCAACAGTAACATCTTCAGGTGCTTTGAATTTCAGTCCCCTTCCTTGTAGAGTTTGAGTAATATGTTCAACTTTTATTCCCAGAGTTCCAGGCAAATCATAATCTACAGCGAATGTACGATAGCATTCGGCACAAGAACAAGTAATTATCTTGATTCCAGATTCCTTTAACCTTCGCATGTTGTGCTCTTTTAGTGTGTCAAAGACCTCTAGTTGACCCTGCCACAGTTGATCATGACCTGAACATTTGAAGATATTCATATCCAATATGAGTGGATCAATATCAGCATAGTTGAGAAGCTTAATCGAAGCTGCAGCAATGGATGCATGGTCAGCATCTCCTTTGTTTAGATGTGTGAATTTTACTTCTACATCCATGAAATCAACACATCCAGGGAAGTACCCATACTCATGTGGTCTTTCTGGCTTCCATGGTTCTTTCTCTTCTTTCATTGCATCTTCCACAATTAGTCTCTCAAAAAGTGGGTGCGGGATGGTTCTCGAATATGGTTTGGTTCTGCTCATGAGCTCACTCCTGCAGTCGCTAACGCCCTTTGCTCTAGAACATAGTCAACATACTCAATGTTCTGTGGGCAAACGGCAGTACACATTCCACAAGTTATACAAGACCACATGGCGACACCATCGTGTTCATTCTGGAATGTATTGAAAATAATATTGAGTTCATGTTCTCCCTCCATGTCTCTAACAGGGCAAATATCATCACAGAGACCGCATTGGTAGCATCTGTTCAGTTTGAATTCATAAATCCTCTGCATTCTTCTGTCAGTTATTCCATTTGTATATAGATCAAATCTTTCTTCGTCTGATAGAGGTTTTGCACCTTCAGACCTTCTCCGGTCTAAGAAAAGATAAGTGATTAGTGCGCAACCAATTGGTCCCCATAGTGTAATTTGTGTAAGCACGTTAGTATCGATTTCTGGATAATACATTGCGATATTGGCGTTTATTGAGAAAACAGAAAGCATTATGACCATTGCAATTCCATAAACACCAATAGCTGCACGGACAGGATCCTCAATAGGTCTTCTTTCATGACCTCTATTGATTACGTCTCCATATTGAGGATCAATAAAGGTACCTATTGCTCTGTCAATAAACGGTACGGCTACAACAAGTCCAAAAATGAGACCTTGAACCAAAGTTCCCCAGACTTTTGCACTCATTAACATTAGTTCTATGTCCTCTAATCCAAGGAAAGGTATCATTGAAAGTGGAAGATTCATTTCAATATCCTGAGCCACTTTTAGACAGCCAAATGCCCACAATAAGTACCAATCAGGTAATGGAGGTGGGAAAGGAGTTACAGCAGTCGGGTCTGCAGCCTTGTGTAAAGGCGGAGGAACAAAAGCGGCTAAGAAGAAGAATAGAGCCATGATATACATAGTCAAAACACCATCCCGTGTCATTTCATGTGGATAAAGAGGTTCACCCTTTACCATATCAGCTTCTAAGACGGAATGCTCTTCTCGATTCTCAATTTTACTTATCGTATCAAGAGCCACTTGCTCATCTTGATATTCATTTATCATTTCGGTAGCATTATCTTCGTTCATTAGTGAGGTTCAGCCTCCCCTTGTATCCAAACAAGTGCCATATGGACAATTATTAAGACTGTTCCAATTAAAGGCAGAACAAAGATATGTAGCCAGTACATTCTGGTAACCGTATCTCCAGTAAGTTGTGTACCTCCAAATATGATCTGTGCCATTAGGGGCCCCATTGCAGGTATTGAAGTGGCCATTTCTAATCCGATTGAACCTGCTGCGAACCCCAATTCGTCCCAAGGTAGAAGGTAACCAGTATATCCAAAGAAAATTGTAATTCCAAGCAGGAGTGTTCCAAGTATCCAATTTACTTCCCTTGGATTTCTGTATGCTCCAACGAAATAAACTCTCATCATGTGAAGGAAAACCGAGGCAACCATGAAATGAGCAGACCAGTGGTGTACAGCCCTTATGATGTATCCAAATGTCACTTGTGTCATTATCAGTTCCATCGACTTGTAAGCTCCAGATGTTTTCTCTCCAGTTTCTGGATCGGTTATGAATTCACCATCTGGAACATAATAGAAACCTAGATAGATTCCTGTTATAGTAAGCACGATATATGCAAAGAAGGATAACCCACCTAAAGAGTAGAATGGGTACCAGTACCATACCGCTTTGACATTATATCTCTCAGTATGTGATTGTGGCATAGTTCTTCCAGTTGCAGGCAGCAGAGTGTATACAACAGAGTAATATTCCCTTTTAGCCATTGAAAAATATTTATGTAATGCAAATCTTTCATCGACCCATTTCCAAGATTCAAACATAACTTTTGGCAGTAATCCAGTCAAGTAAAGATATGCGACTCCTGCAACAGCTCCAGCTAAGGATAAGAAAATCAGAGGGAAGGTATATTTCTTCATCAACTCTTCCATCAGTGGAGTTTCTGCACTTGCTGGTACGGCCAGTAGAGCTAAACATCCAATCACCACTGCTAAGACTTTGTTAACTTTCATCATCCTTGTCCACAATATTTCAGCCACTCTATATGAGTGGTCAGACCTATCAATCCTCCATCTTTTTCAGCAATAGGCACTACCGGTAGACCATATGGAGCAGGTCCTTCCAATAATTCGGCAGTCATTACCTTTCTTCCTAATTCATCAGTTTCTTCATTTACAGAGACAGGATCAAACAATGAAAGATGACATGGGCAGAGAAACATATTCTCATAATCTGCACCACTGATTGCACTGGTTCCTTCAGATGTGAAAACAGGTTTACAGCAAAGATGTGGACATTTGTAAGTGTGGTACGCCATCATCGTACTGTTTCCGTCATCATCCTCAACACCTAGTTCCTTCATGTTGGCTTCTGTAGGAACTTTAACGAGCGCTAGTTGAATTTCACAAGATCCCAATTCTTCTTCTAGACCTTTTGGACCCCAGTTAACCAGAGCAGCATCCCAGAGTTTGAAATCCCCTTTCTTAGCAACCTCACCATCTTTACTCTCGTACCATTTTCCGCTTGCACCTTTATACGTCAAAGTTTCGTGTGCATCATCCTCATTACATCTGGTTACAGGTGGAGGAAGAAGCGTTTTTAGTGCTGGAACTGTCAATGCTCCTGCCATCCCAGCTCCTGCAAGCCCGATAGCGCCTTTCAAGAAATCTCTACGTGTAATGTCCATAATTATCTCTCCAGTTTGGTTATAACTTTCCTCCTTCTCTTTTTCACCTCAAGAATATCAGGCATGAATGATCTTCTGTAGAAGTCAATCATTAGTCCAAAAATCAAAAAAGCCATAGCAAGTGTGAATGAAAGGAATTGCTGATCCCAGTTCTCTAGTATTCCGTAAATGAAGAGAGCATCATACATCAACTCTAATACCAATAGAATCAGAATTATTCCAAATATTTCCAATTGTTCTTTACCAGGAACATTTCTTAATTCTTTTCCAAGATCCTCGTCTTTGTATGTTCCCAGTATCTTCTGAGCATCCTCAGCATTGAGTTCACCCTTTGCGACTTTTTCTATAATCTCGTTAACCTCGGTAATGTGAACTACCTCCTCTCATGACTATGTAAGATATCAGAACCGATAAAAGAACAACTGCTATTCCTAGCAGTCCAATCCAGTATTGCATCAAGGTAACACCCAATTCATGTATGGATACTTCTCCTGAAGCTTCTTGTGGAGTTCCAAGAGAAACTACGCTAAAGAAGGACCACTGATCACCAGAGGAAGAGTCGCCTCCATTAACGATATTGAAATAGATAGTGAACAATGCATCACCAGTGCCTTCAGTCGGTGCAGTCCATTGGAAATCCCAACTCCTAACTGCATTGTTGTCTGCACTATGTGAAAGGTACTCTCCATCACCCCCAATCCAATAGTTATCATCTGGAACAAATTCACCTTCTGTGACTACAACTAGGAATCCTCCATATCGTCCGTTGTCGTCGTCTGCACGTCCTACATTGGTGTCATTGGCAGTAAGTGTTATGTTGTAAACAGTTTCTGGAATGTATTTGTTTGGTAACCCAACTAAACTGTACATCCCCTCCTCAATCTGCACATCATTGTGACAATAACATCCTTTAGGGACCACTTCGTCTTCTACCCAGGAATCTCCTCCATTTGCAGCATCGCCTCCTTCAGGCCATCCCTGAGCACTTTTACCAACTACCAAAGCTGTTAGAATCAGCAGTGCCATCAGACTGTAATTCCTGTTGTCAGATATAGACAAATTACGCCCCCATAATAGGTGATTTGAGAGGACAGTATCTGCTATATAAAAATATGTAGTACAAATAACCATTTTCTATGTAGCATATATGCTTAATACATCACCCATTTGATAAATCATGAAAAGTCCAAGCCCATCCAAGAAAAATGGTCTGATTTTGCTTGGCCTTCTTACTATTCTTCTCCGATATCCAATAACTCCTTCTGCAACAGGTACTGATAATTTTTACTATATTTCAATGGCAAAGGCCATTATGTCGCATGGCCAGATTTTCTGGGCAGAGAATGTTCTGTCTTTGTATGGGTTGTTTCCAGGTACATCTCCTTTGGGAGCTACGCTTCTAGCTTCATCAGTTACATCTTTGACAGGTATAACGATTCATGAATATGTTATAATTCACAGTTTATTTTTGTCATTGGTCTCCACATTTGGATTTTTCATGCTTTCAGGAGAACTTAGTGACAATTACCGTAGTCGCTGGCTTGCATCCCTCAGTTTTTCTTTAGCTCCACGGTTCTTAACTTTTTCGATGTGGCGTCTATCTTTGCGTTTCACCCTCATAGCCTTACTCCCTTTCTTCATCTGGTTACTTTTACGACTTTACAATTCAAAGTATGGACGCCACCCTTCCCGTACATTGTTTCTTTCATCCATTTTTATCGTAGTTTTACCATCCTTGCATCGTATGGCTCTCTTGTTTCCGGGAATGCTTCTCTCTCTAATTTTAGCATACATTTTGTTTTATTGGCAAGAGAACGCTACCAACAGAGAACGCGCAGGTAGGCAGGCATTAGGTTTTTTGACATTCTTATTGGGGTATTTGTTCTTTTTACAGTATCTAGATTTTTCTCCATATAGTCCTGATGATGAGCTTGTTGGATCTTATCTTTTTAGTGGTGCAGGAGTATTCACTTCATTAGCTAATCTGGCGGTTTACTATATGATAAATGTAGGTCCATTGATTTTTATATCTATCCTCGGTGTAATTTTCTGGATTCAGGAAGGGCGGATTAGGATAGGTTATCTGTTTTCAATGTCTTATCTGGCTCTCTCATTTTTTATTATTTCGGACCTTATCTACTTACCATATTTGTTGACCTTTGGAATTCTTCTTTTTATGGCCCCAGGGTTCGATTTCTTTGTAGATAATCTCCAAGATCATCCACAAAGAATAACTGTGGTCTTTTCAGCTTTGATAATTCTACTGGTTTCATTCTCTCATTATGATTTGAAATCTAGAATAGCTGCTCACGAGAGAGAGGCCCAATTCTACAGTTATTACGTTCGCGATAGTAGCGAAACAGCTTCTCAATGGATGCACAACAATCTAGAAACTGGAATATTTGAATCAAATGATGAAAAGCGAGAAAGAAGACTTGCCGCATACTCAGATATGATATCTTTCTCAGATTCATTACAACTTTCGGCAGGCCTTGTATCAATCGATGACATGGAAATTAAGCGTATTTCAGTCAAAGACATGTATTGGAATCAATCAGATCATTTGTGGACTTGGAATAACACAGAAACATTTTCCCAATCTATAGGAAAGAACATTTCTGTTTCTGTGGTGAATCTTGGAATGCCAGACATGAGTGGGAAATCTTCTACACTTTCTTTGGTATTGAATTACCATTACAAAAACATGCCCGATTTTAATTATAAGATTTATTCTAATGACGAATTAGCTATTTACAGGACTGCAGGATACTAAATGTGCCAATGTTTTTATACAGGCCTGACTGGCGCCATACCCTCCATAGGAGATTAAAATATGGCAAGAATCCATGCAAGACACAGGGGTCGCTCCGGTTCTAGTCCACAGACTAGAGAAAAGAATCCAAAATGGGCCCCTAAATCTAAGGATGTCGAAAAAGAGGTTACTAAACTGGCATCTGAAGGTTTGTCTACGTCACAAATTGGCATAACTTTGAGAGATATGCACGGCGTGCCTAGCGTGAAACTTGCTACAGGGAAATCAATCTTAGGAATACTCAAAGAAAATGAGGCGTCACCATCTCTTCCAGAGGATTTAACCAATTTAATGAGAAAGGCGGTCCGCTTAGGAGAACATCTTAAGGTAAATAACAAGGACATTCACAATACTAGAGCATTGCGCCTTACCGAAGCAAAGATACTTCGCCTTGTTAAGTATTATCGCTCAAACAAAGTTCTTCCAGATGATTGGAAGTATTCACTGGCCAACGCCAAACTTTTGGTAGGCTAATTTCCATATTGGCTCTTATGAGCAGTTGGAATCTTTTAATAATTGGCGGTTCAGCGCACTTAGTAAATTTGGATTCTGACGTAATTGAAATACCAGGATTTGGAAGTTTTCCGGGAAAGGCGATTAAGAATCAGAAGATAGGTTCGGAGTTTAATTTATTTGGAGAAAAAAGTCTCATCGTGGAATACTCAATGTCAGACTTACAATCCAATATTAGGCGAGGTCCACAGATAATTTTGCCTAAAGATATAGCTTGGATGATACATAAATCAGGGTTGAAGTCTGGTGATACTGCGATTGAGGCAGGTACTGGTTCAGCAGCTCTAACCTTATCACTTGCACAAACCGTTGCGCCCAATGGGAAGGTCATAACGTTTGAAAACAATCAAAAACATTCTCGAATAGCTGAAAAAAACTTGAATATGAGTTCTTGGAAGGATTTGGTTAATATCAATAAAACAGAGCTTGGTGACAACACAGAAGAAATTAGAGCAGATGCTATTTTCTTGGACCTTCCTAATCCAGATCAAATAGTTTCTTGGGCTGAAAGGTCTCTGAAAGTTGGGGGTTTCATGTTGATTTACGTACCGACCTCAAACCAGATTGAAAAATTACTGAATTCTCTAGGTGATTGGAAACAGATTGAAATTGTTGAAGTTATTCAGCGTGAGTGGCAGGCAAGAATTGAGGCTCTTCGTCCCAAGAGTAGTATGATAGGCCATACTGGCTTTATTGTCTCAGCTAGATGGAACGGTTAATTTCGGCATAACGATTTTAGCAACCTCGTAATTGGGTGTACGTGCCCGCAATTAATAATGTAATAATAATTGGTTCAGGTCCAGCAGGATACACAGCAGGATTGTACACAGGTAGAGCAATGCTGGAACCATTGATGTTTGCTGGTTTTTCAAGTGGGGGCCAACTAATGCTAACTAGCGATGTCGAGAATTTCCCAGGTTATCCTGAGGGTATTGGTGGTCCAGAGATGATGTTAGAGCTTAGAGCTCAGGCCTCTCGCTTTGGTTGTAATATAGTCGACAAAAATGTTGATTCAGTAGATTTGTCCGGAACTCCTTTCAAAGTAAAAGTAGGTGATGAAGAACATTTGGCCAGATCTTTGATAATAACCACTGGTGCAGAGGCGATATGGCTTGATGCTGAAAATGAGCCTACTCATAAGGGTAGAGGGATATCTACATGTGCAACTTGTGATGGGGCATTTTTCAGGAATAAAGAGGTCATAGTAGTTGGAGGGGGAGACTCTGCTATGGAGGAAGCCACATTTTTGACTCGCTTTTGTGACAGAGTCACAATAGTGCATAGACGAGAGGCACTACGTTCATCTCAAATAATGTCTGACAGAGCAAAAAGCAATCCAAAGATTGGCTGGAAATTGAATAAAGTAGTCAGAAAATGGCTCGGTGAGGAAGGTAATTTTCAAGGTGCTGTTTTGTTAGATACAGTTACCGGTGAGGAGGAGGACTTTTCTTGTGATGGGGCCTTCATTGCTATTGGTCATAAACCAATGACTAGTTTTCTTGGCGGCCAGATTGAGACTGATTCTGAAGGATACCTTATTTGGAAGGAAAATTCAATGACTAGTGTTTCTGGAGTTTTCGCCGCAGGTGATGTAGTCGACACACGTTATCGTCAAGCAATCACGGCTGCAGGAATGGGTTGTATGGCAGCTATAGATGCAGAGAGATGGCTAGAAGAAAATCATCAAGATTAGAACCTAACACTTTTTAGAGCCCCTATTGGTGCCCCAGTGTGCAGCGTCAGCTTTCTTTCCGTGAATCAGAAGAGGGTGTAAGTCCCATCATAGGTACTGTTCTCATTCTAGGTATAATGGTTACAATCACAGGTACTATGTTAGCATGGGGAATACCACAGATACAGGAAAGCGAAGCCTATGCAATATATACATCCTCACAAAATAATCTTCTAAATTTCGATGCAGATCTTGATCATGTCCTGCTTCAAGGAGAAGGTTCTTCTCGCACATCAACGGTTTCTTTGAGCGCAGGCACACTTGCTCTTAGAGAAGATTGGACCAAACTTGATGAAATAAGATATTACTATACTACTGTGTCATGGTTTGATCCAGAGATTGTGGGTGTTAAAACAGGCTCTGAATCCTTTGCTATGAAAGACAATAATGAAGTTGTAAGTGAGTATAGAGTTACACTCACCTATCCAGATAATGACGGAGACGGAGTTCCAGATGAACCAAGTTGGACAGGCACTTCTGACTTATTGGTTTCTGGTTTTCCACCTCTGGTTCATGGAACTAAAGCAACATTCACCAGTACTGAAAATTCAACAGTGATTGGTGGTTTCCTAATTTATGGCGTAGATTCTCTATCATATAGTTATTCTTCAGTTTCGGGAGTATATAAGATGAGAATGTTCAATGGAGCAATGGTCTCTAAGGAACCTGGTTCGAAAGAGTTCTTTACAACTTCTAATCCTTTGATAAGACATACAGGCAGTTCCTCGTCTTATGGCTCCTTAACAGTTTATCAAACAAATTATACCGCACCCTCAGGCTCAAAAGCAGTACAAGCTGGAAATTACAATTTCCAGGCCCGAAATCAGGGTGGAACAGATAATTCATTTAGCGTTTATTCACTTAGAATGGCTTTTGCAGGTGATGGAGTCTCAGCTCTAAGAGTTTATTATTTGAATTATTGGGACTTCAGCGCAAGACAATTTGATTTCAATCAAAATGATTCAACCACTGCAGCGAACATGGGTTTTGAGGAAGACATAATCTATTCTCAGGATACAGCCTTTGATTTCAGAGTACTCGAGAGGACAATCAATGTTGAATTTGGCCTACGATGATTCTGCTGCTTCGCAGCTAATTGGCTATGTTTATACAGCATTAATTTCAGTTTTAGTGCTTTCATCAATGATGCTTACATCTAGCACTATGATAAGTGGAAATGTATCGAACACGGTACAGGAAGAAGCCGAGCAAGTAGCATTGTATTTTCAGTTAGCTATAGAAGATCTGCTGAACACTATCCGTGAACATCCAACAGCCTCACCAGTTGTTACTATGGCATGGGGGCCTGATTCTAGTAATTATCATGATATATTGTACAAAGTTAATGGGACTGAAGACGGCTTAAAAGTTATTACTTATCAACCGAGAGGAGGTTCATTTGAGGTTAACTTTCCACTTTATCCAGCGACAGAAATAGTGACCAAAAGTGGTCTTCCTATAAGGTCGACGACTTCTTATATAGTCATATATTATGATGTCGACTTGAAGGTCGTCACATTGGCGGCAGGGAACTAAAATGAGCGCAGCGAAAGGGACACTAGATGCCGATTCGGGATTGCTTGGACAAGAGGAAGAACCCATCGATGAATCAAAACTTTCCTGGTTAGAGCGTCGCAAGCTCAAAAAGCAGCGAAAAGCATTGGAGCGTAAGCGTCGAGCGGCAGAGAAAGAAGGTGTTATTCATGATCTCGTTATGGATGATATCGAGATTGGAGAAGATTTTGAAGAACTTGATACCTACCCCGTTCGCCCTCCATTTTCCTATGTTCGAGTTCTTTTCGATAAGAGAGATTATTCAAGGTTTTACTACGTAGTGGAACCGAAGGCAAGTAAACAGGAAATGGATGATCTTAATACGATTAAAGAGGTTCTTCAGCGTGCACTTAATATTGATCGCGAAACTATGGATGAGTCTCAAGAGGATTTCTTGAAACAGGCTGTTGATGATATATTGAACAGTTATCGTTTGAAGTCTAGAAAAAGCAACAGAGAAAAAATCCACTATTTCATTGAGAGAGATATGATTGGTTATGGTCGGGTCGATACTATGATGCGTGATCCAAATATTGAGGATGTTTCATGTGATGGCCCTAATGTTGAGGTTTTTGTTTATCATCGAAGGTTCGAATCTTTGAGAACCAATGTTATGTGGGAGGATGAACTTGAACTTGAACAGTACATAATCCGTATGGCCCAGCGTTGTGGTAAACATATTTCGATTGCAGAACCACTATTGGACGCAACACTGATGGACGGTTCCCGTATTGTTATGACTCTTGGTAGAGAAGTTTCGACTAAGGGTTCTACGTTTACGATACGGCGTTTCAGGGATGAACCTTTTACTCCTGTAGACTTATTGGAATTCAAGACTTTCTCATCTATGCAGATTGCTTTCTTCTGGATGGCAATGCAATACGGGATGTCAATGCTGTTTGTAGGTGGAACGGCTTCAGGTAAGACTACGTCTTTGAATGCTTGTTCTCTTTTCCTTCCATGGCAGCATAAGATTGTCAGTATTGAAGAGACAAGAGAGTTGAATTTACCGCATCCTAACTGGATTCCAGGCTGTACAAGACAAGGTTTTGGAGGTGAAGCTGGAGGAACTGGTCAGAAGGCTCCAGGAGAGGTTGACATGTACGACCTTCTACGAGCAGCTTTGAGAGAACGTCCAGAATACATTATTGTGGGAGAAATTCGTGGTGCTGAAGCTTATGTTCTGTTCCAAGCTATGGCTACGGGACACACAACTTATTCGACCTTCCACGCAGATTCTATTCAGAGTTTAGTTCACCGTCTAGAAAACAAACCAATTGAGATTCCAAGAGTTTTAATTCCTGCATTGGACGGTATTTCAATCCAAATTCAGACTCGTGTTGGTGGTAAACGTGTTCGAAGAAACAAGAACATTGTTGAGATTATAGGCATTGATCCTCATTCCCATGAACTGCTTACTAATGAGGCATTCAGATGGGATAATACGACTGATGAATATGTTTTCACAGGTAAATCATACATCCTTGAGAAGATAATGATGAAAGCTAATCTCAACCGAGTCGAGATTATGGATGAGATGAAGAGACGCCAACTGGTGATTGAATGGTGTCTGAAGAAAGCAATTCGTGATTACAAAGATTTTGCTAGGGTCGTTGCGGAGTACTATGTACACCCAGAAGACGTCATGCGCCAAGTCTATGCTGATATGCAGGTAGGAGGTAAGAAACGTCGCCGGAAAGTCGAAGAACGTGATATGGACTTGTCTGGTTCTGAAGATGATGAGGTCGATGTCTCTGATTTCCCACCAAAGGTCAGGCAGAAATACCAGAAGCGTGAGGCCAAAGAGCAGGCAGCTAGGTCAAAGAGTGATGCTAAGATATCACAAACTGATGATCCAACCAAGAGATCTAAGCTTATTTCTAACGAGGAAAAACGAAGAGATAAGATAGAAGCTAGACTTCAAGCAGATTTATTGAAGGATCAAGCTTACTACGTCCCACTCAAGCAACTTACTCCATTGGCCAAACAAATAGACTTAGGTGATGTATCATCACTTAATGAGGTCGAGGGCCGTCGCATGTTGAAAGCAGTTCGTGGGGAACTCAATAAGAGGGCTAAAGCTGAAGCTAGAATGGCAAAATTAAGTGATGATAAGAAAGCAGCAGCAGTATCTTCTGAAGAGGGCCGTGCAGCTAAAGCACTTGTTAGTTTGAAGACAGCTTTGGCCAATAGAGTTCAACGTTCCGCTAATCCACGTTGGTGGCACAAATGGCTCTGACCGGTTTTGAGACATTTAGTAGAGTTTTACTAGGTTGGTTAGGCCGTATGCTGACCAAAGATTCTCTACAACTTAGAAATCAACTTGTCAAAGCCAGAATCCCCCTTCTTGCAGAGGATTACGTTTCCACTTCTATCATGCAAGTCATAATGACATTTCTAGGTGGTTTGGTTTTCACTCTATTTCTTGTGGGATTTCTTTTTCCTGAATTAAGAGGAATGGAAGACCCAAACACAGGTGAGAATTTTGAAATTTCTCAAACCGTAGAAATAATTGTTGGAGCCGTCTTGGTTTTGGCTCTACCTATACTAGTTGGTCTTGTTCAGTGGCTTACTCCAGCATTTATGGAGGGAAGTCGAGCAACTAATATGGACAGACAATTACCATTCGCTGCAAGTTATGTATCAGCTATGGCAGCAGCTAATGCAACTCCATCTCAGACTTTCAAGTCACTTGCTAGAAACAAAGATATTTACGGTGAAATTTCCAACGATGCAGCTTGGATATATCATAGTATGGAATTCATAGGGCGTGATTTGGTTACGACTTTGAAAGAAGCAGTAGATAGAACTCCTTCTGAGAGATTTGCTGAATTCCTTCAGGGAATCATAGGTACGGTTACATCAGGAGGTAATCTCAAATTATATTTCTTGAATAGGTCAGAATATTATGCACAGCAAAACCGCGTGCATGTCAAGGATGTATTACAGCAGATGGCGCTTTTTTCTGAGGCCTATGTTGTTGTTGCGGTCGCTTTGCCGATTTTTGCGATGATTATAGCAGTTATTACTTTCTGGGTTTCAGGTTCTGGAATGAAGCTTGAGCGGGAACACATGTATCTCTTAGTTTTTGGCGGTTTTCCAATAATTCAGATTGTATTTTCTGGTTTATTTTATGCTCTGAGTCAGGAGGTGTCAACTGATTAATGACTATCAAAGGTAATTTACAAAAGAAGAGTTACCAAGATCAGCGTACCGGTGTTCACAGACGCTGGATGGAATACAGCAAGGTATCTCGCTGGCTAAACGTAAGGGACAAGACTTTCGATTGGGGTCCAGTTGTTGTTGTTTTCTTTTCCATTATTTTTGCGATTTTCTTCTTTCTTATTGCTAATGTAAATTACAATACGGATAAGGCTACACTCGTAATTGATGGAGATTATGACAAACAGTTTGACAATCCTTGGCATATGAATGATGGTGATTTTTCATTTACTTTTGGAATTACTTATGATGAAACTATAGGTAGTGAGGGGAATGGTGCAATTGACGCTATAACTAGTCTTGGCCTTGTTGATAAGCAAGAAGATTGGCCGTTTTTGTCAAATGAATCTAAGGATAGTGCCCCAGGTGTTGATGGTATAGAGATGGAAATGTCGGCCAATACATGGTACAGAAGCTATCCTGAGATATCTGCGATAGATTACGTTGTGTTTGGTTTGGTCAGTTTGATGCTACCTTATGGAATTTATGGTTGGAGGAGAGACCAGATTAGGGCACGTGTAGAGGACAAATTCCCAGACTTCTTGAGAGATCTTGCAGAATATTGGAAAGGAGGTCTAAGTATGACGGTCGCTATTCAGACTCTTGCTAAGGGTGAGTATGGTAATCTAAATGACGAGGTTAACAAAATGGCTTCACAAATTTCTTGGGGAGTATCCTTTGGCGAAGTTCTAGAGATGTTTACTGAACGTGTAACTTCACCTATTGTTACCAGAGCAGTAAGGATGGTTGATGAAGCAAATCGTGCAGGAGGCCGTATTTCAGATATTCTTTTGGCTGCGTCATATGATGCCAGAGAAATCAAAGCTCTGGAGACTGAGAGAAGGCAGGAAGTAGGAAGTTATGTAACCGTCATTTATGCTTCATTCTTTGTTTATCTAGGTATTATTCTTGTTCTAGCTTCGACTTTTATTCCAGCTATCGTCGATTCATCAGCAGCTACAGGAGGCCAAGGTTCAATGTCAATTGGAAATTTAACAATTAGAGAGATAAATGAAGTATGGATTTCTACGATTTTTCTTTACAGTCTGATAGTACAAGGAATTGGTAATGGCCTTGCTGCAGGTTTCATGGCATCTGGTAGATTATATTCAGCATTTATTCGTGCTTCAGCTTTACTTCTAGTTGGCTGGTTCGTCTTTGAAATGGTAGGAATTGGAACATCTATGGTCACTCCTCAGATTTAGTTGAGGTTTAATTTAATATGAATGATACCAAGGGGCAAATGCATGTGCTGGAGGTCCTGTTGGTTGCAACCCTTTTCACCTCAGCTATCAATGTAGCGGTAAATATTCTGCCAACGAGTGATGCTAATAACGTTGAGGAAAACGATCTTTATTTTTCAGGTCTTGAGATTCTTGAAATGCTTGATACTTGGCAACCTTCGGACGCTGCTGTGGCGGCAGAACATGATGGTTCAACTCTAGCTTGGTGGCTGGCAACAGGCGATGATGCATCTATCAAACAGTATCTGGATGCAGGCTTACCACCATCCGTTTCTTACAGATTAGAAGCAACACATGGAGGTCAAACAGAAGTTATTGTTGATCGTGAAGTCCCGTCTGGATCAGTTGTTCAAGCTTTTAGAATAGTTTGGGCAGATGATGAAGTTTGGGATTTGAATCTGAAATTATGGTATGGGTATAGAGAGGATTGATGAAAGATAACGCACAATTATTGTTGATTTCCGGTCTTTTGATGACAATTACTATAATTGCAGTTAGTAGTACAATAACACATTCAGTGAATATCTCTACTCACCAGGGAGAGAGGCACGATCTAACTCCTCTGTTGAGCACTATAGTGGATGATTTTCCATTGGCCCTAGAGTATGAAGTTGATAATGCAGAATCAGGTACAAGTTTAGAAACCTCCTTTGATACCACAGCTGAGACATTCGAGTCTCTTTTCGCATCAAAAGGTTATTCCCTTTATTTTGATTTAACTTCAGCTTCGAGTGATACCACTACGTTCGTCTATACTATTGAAATCAGTGATGGAACTATGAACGTACGCCTTGACCAAACCGTATCTTTCTAACTTCTTACTCACTTGAGAAGAAAGATGAAACTGCTCTCTTGAACATTCCACCGAAGCCCATGAACGAAGTTATAATCATTCCAATAAACATTATTACATAACTTAAGTATAATTGTTCTAAATCGCTATTGTAATTCTCGCTTCCACTGACTCCTCCATTAAGAGCCATTAGTCGTATCAAACCCAGTACAAATCCTCCAATAATCATTACCGCACCTAGGGAAGTAATGATTTCATTCATTGTTATTCCTCCTTCGGAAGGGTCAGGGCTACCCTTGAAATCTTGGAAGTCTCCGCCGTTATCATCGTCGTCGGACATATTGAGGCCAGAAATTGAGGCTTAATAAGCTTGCCCTTGAGAATCAGTTATTCTTTTTCTCCAGAGCTGCCTTAACTAGACCGAGATGCAATGGTGACGGTTCATCTGGTCGTGACTTAAATTCAGGATGAAATTGAGAGGCAACAAAGTATGGATGATCTTCCAATTCTAGTATTTCCATCCTCCTACCACTTGAATTTCTTCCTGTGTATTTCATCCCATTAGATTCTATTTTTTCAATATATTCAGGATTTATTTCATATCTGTGCCGATGTCTCTCGGATATGACATCTTTACCGTATAGTTCTTTTGCTTTTCCATTTGAGACAATCACTTCATGATCACCAAGTCGCATTGTGGCTCCCATATCCTTTATGCCTTCTTGTTCAGGAAGAATATCAACAACGGAGTGCGGTCCATCTGGGTCTAATTCTGAGGAATTAGCACCTTTTAGACCTAATACATTTCTACAAAATTCTACAGTAGCTAATTGGAAACCGAAACAGACACCCAAGTATGGTACTTGATTTTCTCTTGCCCACCCCGCACTCATTATTTTACCTTCAGATCCTCTCTTTCCAAATCCTCCTGGAACAATAACACCATGTACTCCTTCAAGCATCTCTGTGCTCCCTGAATCTTCAAGATCTGGGGCTTCAATCCATCTTATCTTGACTTTGCAACCTAAAACAGCACCAGCATATCTCAGTGTTTCTTCATGTGAGATATAGGAATCCTTTAGGGAAGTGTATTTTCCAATAATTGCAATTTCAACCTCTTCACCACCATTTGTTATACGATTTACAAAATCTGTCCATTTTTTTACATCAGGTTTCTTGGTTTTGAGACCAAGTCTGTTTTCTATCAATTCAGGAAATTTTTGTTTTAGGAATATTAATGGAACTTCATAGATACTCTTCGCATCAGGTGCTGAAATTACAGCTTCTCTCGGTATATCTGCAAAAAATGCGATTTTGGATGCTATATCCTCGTCTAGGACTTTGTCACTTCTTCCAACTATTACGTCAGGTCTAATTCCAAGTCCCTGTAGTTCCTTTACAGAATGCTGTGTAGGTTTTGTTTTCTGCTCACCAACTGAACCCAAGACAGGTACCAATGTTGTGTGGATGAACATCACATTTTCACGTCCCTCCTCACGTCCTAACAGGCGCGCAGCTTCCATAAAGGGCATAGATTCGATGTCTCCCACAGTCCCCCCTAATTCTATTAAACAAACATCGGCTTTAGCATCCTTTGCTGCATTTTTTATCCCATCTACAATCTCTCTCACAATATGTGGTATAATTTGTACAGTCTGCCCTAGGTAATCACCACGCCTCTCTTTTTCTATAACTTTTTTGTAAACTTTCCCGGTAGTTATGTTGTGTTCACTAGTGAGATTACATCGTAAGAATCTTTCGTAATTTCCAAGATCTAAATCGACTTCAGAACCGTCAGTCATTACAAAGACTTCACCGTGTTCATAAGGGTTCATTGTTCCAGCATCTACATTCAGATAAGGATCAATTTTTACAGCCGTGACTTCATACCCGGCACATTGTAATAAGAGGCCAGTTGAAGAAGAAGTTATGCCTTTACCTAGGCCTGAAAGGACACCGCCGGTCACAATTATGTACTTCATTTGACTCAACGGGCTAATACATGCCAATAGCCCACTATAAGGCCGTCGGTCAACTTAAACCCCTTTTCTATAGATTGTTTGTGTCTCCATCAATAAACAAACATAGCGATAGCGTGTTTTGGTTTGATGTTATGCCTCATGGAGAGAAGAATTTCGTATCAGTCTATGTGATTATAGATGAAAAAACTGTTCTTATAGAGACAGGCCCCGCTAGTTCAACCTCAAATCTAGTACAAGGCCTAAATTCTATAGGTATTGGTTTAGAAGATGTAGATTATGTTGTACCTACACACATCCATCTGGATCATTTTGGCGGTGGTGGACATATAATGAATTTATGCCCTAATGCTAAAGCAGTTGTACATCCTAAAGCATACAAACATGTATCGAATATAGATAATTGGTGGAAAGGAAGCGTAGATTTTTTAGGCAAAATTGCTGAACTTTATGGTAAACCTATTCCAATATCGGAATCAAATCTAATTTCAGCAGAGGATGGTTATGAATTGTCACTTGGGAAAACATCATTGGTGGCACTTCATACTCCAGGTCATGCTCCACATCACATAACATGGGTTTATGGTGATGAGGCGTTTGTTGGTGATTCTCTAGGATTATGGTATTCTGATTTGAATACTTCATTTCCTGTAACTCCAGGATATTACCGCCATGATCTAGCACTTGATAGTATTGACAGAATGTCAAAGCTTGAATTGGAATACATTCACTATACACATTTTGGACCTAGGCCAGCCGAAGGAGCGTTATCTCAAGTAAAATCTGAATTTGAGATTTGGATGGAGATTGTCGAAGAAGGTCATAGAAAAAATTATTCAGTTGATGAAATAGTCAATATTTTATTTGATGCTAGACCTGGCCTTAGGAAGACAGATATGAATCACGGAGTTCATCAAACAGCTACACACTTGGGTTCGGTTGAAGGAATGTTAAACTGGCTAAGGAGGAACGATGCGTAACGCAGACAAAATTCCAAAAATTAAATCAAAGCCGTTTCCACACGTTGTCGTCCGAGACTTTCTTGATGCGCCAACCTTAGACTTGGTTATTGATGCTCTAGCAGGATTGGAATACGATTTCAAGGAGTCAGATTTGTTTAGCTACTGGGCAAGTGTGGAATTGACAGATATCAATCATCCAGCAATCAATATTCTACGTGATGATTTAGGCGACAAACCTTGGCGTGAAAAAGTTTCTAAGTCTTTCAATGTTAAAGAATTATCAAATATAGATATGGCCGCTTACGTTTATGGTTTAGGAGATTTTCTTCTTCCACACGATGATCAGGTAGAAGG
Organism: uncultured archaeon; assembly: GCA_964432625.1. Classification (GTDB taxonomy): domain Archaea; phylum Thermoplasmatota; class Poseidoniia; order MGIII; family CG-Epi1; genus CG-Epi1. The sequence continues at coordinate 13,237 of CAYSOH010000001.1, read as the reverse complement.
GCGCATTATTGCCTACAGTTTACACCTTACTCCAGAAATCACTGAAGAAATGGGTGGCGCACTTAACGTATTTGAAGCTGATGATAAAGGCAAATCCAAATTGGTTGACAGTATAATTCCCGAGTATAATTCTTTGATAATGTTTGAAGTCTCAGACCACTCCTGGCATGAGGTTAGTGAAATCTTGATGGATATACAGAGATTGACAGTAACGGGGTGGTACCATGGCTGAGATGAATTTCTATTATCTAGAGAAACCCACACTTCTAAATCTGAAAAGAATCTTTGGTTCCGGCGACATCCCTTTTATCCGCCTGTCAAAATTTCTAGAACCGCTTTCAGATACCAAAGAGTCAAAATTGAGTAGAAAAGAGAAAATAGGATATTATAATCGTGATGAAGGTAAAGCTATTCTTGAGAGTTTTTGGAATTCTTCCGAATTTATAGAGTTTCTTAGAGATTCCACAGGTTTGAAACCAAAGCTCCGATCGACAAATCATATTTCATATTCTGCCGGTGATTATTCCCTCCTTCATGCTGAGGAATCAGAAGCTGAAAGACTAGTAGTAGCTTATGATTTTACAGAAGGTTGGAAGCAGGAATGGGGAGGATATGATCTTTATACTTCTCCGGATAAGGATCCCCTAATTTGTAATAGAGACCCAGGTTCTTTGATGATAGTTAAATTAGTTGCAGGAGATCTTTCTTGTACAAGATATATCAGCCAAAAAGCTACCTCTTCAGCTAGATTAGATAGAGCAGTCTACGATTTATCTTAATACTCATTTTTGAGTATATACACAATTATTTAATGCAAGCACTAAAGTTAAACTTTTGTGAGGGATAAAAATAACGATAAATAAGAGTATATTGCCAATTGAAGATATTTCAAAAATTCTTACTAGAGGAGATCCAATTCTGATATTCGATGATTCTAGTAGAGAGGGTGAAACAGACATATTCTTTTCAGCCAAACAAGTCAATTCAGACAACGTTAGGTTTCTAAGAAAAGAAGGAGGAGGAATGGTATTCCTTGCATCATCTTACCTAGCATCGGAGAAGTTGGGCTTACCCTTTGCACAGGATATGTATAGTTCATTGATTAGAGATTCCAAAGGATTTGATTCTGTTGATACTATGCTAAGTCATTCATTGCCATATGATACACGCTCTTCATTCTCTTTGTTCATAAACCATAAGGACACTTTTACAGGCATAACAGATGATGACAGGTCGCTTACAGCTAGATCATTTGCAGAAATTGTAGAGGATTCTATAAATTTACCAGAAGAAGTAGCAAGATTGAACTTGGCGAACAGCTTTCGAATACCAGGGCATGTTCCTGTCTGTATTGCAGATAAAGAAGTTCTAAAGGGAAGGCAAGGGCACACAGAGTTGATTGTTGCACTTATGAAATATGCTGACCTCAACCCAGTGGCATTGGGCTGCGAGATGTTATCTGATAATGGTAAGGCTTTATCACCAGAAGAAGCCCGTGAATGGGCAGAAGAAAGGGGCCACTTGTTTTTAGAGGGCCGACAAATTGTGGAGGAGTGCCAATGAAAGTAGTAGCTACCGGAGTCTTTGACATAATCCATTCAGGACATGCACATTTTTTGAACGCAGCTAAGGAACACGGGGATGAATTAGTGGTTATAGTAGCTAACGATGATACCGTAAGAAAAATGAAAGGTGAACCGATTTTGTCTGATGAAATGAGAGCTGAGGTTGTTTCTCATCTAAAACCAGTTGATCAGACAGTTATTGGAAGAACAGGCAATATGCTTGACATAATTGTAGAAGAGATAAAGCCAGACGTTATTGCTTTAGGTTATGATCAAAGATTGTTTACTAGGGAAGAACTTGAATCCAGACTTCTTGAACGAGGTTTGAAAGTCAAGGTTGTTCGTTTGCCTGAAATGGAGCAGGATTTGGCAGGTTCACGAAAGATAATTTCAAAGATAATTAAAATTTATCAAAAGAAATATGGTTCAGAATGAGGTCTCATGGTATTTTCAGGAATAGTTGAAGGCACAGCTGTCGTTTCTCGTGTTACGAAAGAAACAGGGCTTTACAGAGTGGAGATTGAGGCATCCCCTGATTTTTCTTCAGGTTTGCAGATTGGAGGTAGCGTGTGCGTCGATGGAGTCTGCCTAACAACTTCATCCATTGAGTCTAACTGTTTGGGTTTTGATGTCATGATGGAGACATTGGATGTAACTACTCTGAATAATGTAAAAGAGAATGATATTGTGAATGTTGAAAGATCGGTAAAGCTAGGAGATGAGATTGGTGGTCACTTAGTTTCAGGTCATGTCTCTGATGTGGTTACAATCTGCCAAATCGACAAGCCTGAAAACAACCATGTCATTACTTTCCAGACCAATTCAGAAGTAATTCGATACGTCTTTACTAAAGGATACATTGCTCTGAACGGTGTCAGTTTGACGGTTGGTGAAGTCAACCGTTCCGACAATCGTTTTAGTGTTTATTTGATTCCAGAGACCTTGCGTTTGACAAATCTAGGAAGTAAAGAGGTTGGAGATTCTATTAATCTAGAGATTGAAACTCAGACTAGGAATATGATAGATACGATATCTGTGGTTTCAAAGGAGACGATAAATGGCTAATTCAATAGCAATAGTGGCAGGTAGTTTTCATAAGGAACTTGTTGAACAGATGGTTGAAGAAGCAAAGATTACGGCCTCAGAGAATGACATGATTTTAGAGGAAATCTGTTGGGTTCCTGGATCGATGGAGGTTCCTTTACAACTGAAGCGTTTACTGCTCCGAGAATCTATAGATGGCGCTATTGTTCTTGGAATAATTGAGAAAGGAGAGACAGATCATGGTTTGGTAATGGGTCATGCAGTGACTAAGGGGATAATAGACCTTCAATTAGCTTCGATGAAACCTATTGGTTATGGAATCATAGGCCCAGGGGCTAAAATGGAACATATCAATGATCGTTTGAAACCTTATGCAAGGAAAGCAATTCTCGCCTTGCGAGATATGCTATCTAGTTAAATCTGGTCCTTATTTTCCAATTTCTCTCAGCATACTTTTGTTTTAGATAGTGCAGAGCATGGTAAAAGCTTGGAAGAGCAAAAACAGCCATCAATAGAGAGAAAAGTACCAGTGTGATAATAAGTCCAAAGAAATTTCTAAGCCCTACAAACTGTGTTCTATAAAGAGAAATAATGACTCCCGAGAAAACACCTCCCATTGTTGTGAAGGTTGCTTCCACAACAGATTGACCAGTGTTTTCAACAGCTTTCTGTATTCCTTCAGGATGCGTTCCTTCTTCCCTGACTCTCTCTGTGATTTGAATTGAATTATCAATACCTATACCTATGATTATAGTACCTACCATAGCCGTGAAAATGTTCAGATTTGTTCCTCCAGCATCAACAGTTGCAGGATACCAAAGAATAACGAGGAAAATTGGTAGGAAAGTTATAAAACCAAACTTTGGAGATTTAAAAATAATCATCATTGTGATTAGAACAAGAACTAGACTCAAGGCGATGGTGTCAAATTGTGTATTTTGAATTCCTTCGTTTATAGCGATAGTTACAGGTGGACCACCAGTAAGAGTAGACATCTTTGCATCCTCTATGTGCATTTGTTTGTCTCTGATTATAGCTATTTCATCTATTTTATTGACTATTATTGTGGTGTCATCTATATTGACATAGGGCATGCTAATGTAAATTAGCGCCTTATCATATTCATCAGTAAGCAGCATTGAGCGCATTTCATCAGTGAATGATTCGTAGAAAACATCAATCATATCTGATCTAAGCTGTTCCCTACTGTATACCGGATTTATGTCAACCCAAGTGTAATTTTCTCCAAAGAAATCACTATGTAGAAATTCCCAGAAGGTTCCATCATATTCGAATACAGGATCTCCATTTAGGTCTTCTATAACAAAATTGACGTGTGCAGATTTGAAGAAATCAACTATTGAGAAAGCAGAAATATTGATTAAATCACCAGTATTTCTATTTGAAACAGATATGTCATTGATTTCACCTTGCGTCCAATTCATTATATCCAGTACATCTAAATCCTTGGCAGCTGGTTTTGGTCGGTTTTCAGGACCATTTATCAGTAATATCCCCGTTTGTCCGGCCTCGAATTTTTCAGAATATTCACCCAATTTCTTAATGGAATCAATTTCATCTGGAGCAGATTCGTTTCCTTTGATATCTTGATCCATTACAGATATTCGTGCAATTGAATAAGTTGTTGTAAGAAGTAATATGACTAGTATGGCTTTCCACTGTTTTGTTGAAAAGACAGCTATGCTTGTCCATCCTTTTGATTTATGTTTTGAGTAATTTGTAATTTTCATTATAGCTGGAGTCATGCTTACTGTTAGGAAGAAAGCACATGCCACACCGACAATCATTGTCAATCCAACGGTTCTCATAGGTTCTATCGGTGAAATAAACAAAGCAGAGAAACCGATAGTATCAGTTATTGCACATAGAAGAGTGGCCTTTCCGGTTGTGAGCAAGGCCAGAAATGTAGCTCTCGGCATTTTCCTTCCTTCATCTTTGAATTCTACAATTCTATTAGCTACATGTAATCCATAATCCACACCGATTCCGACTAGGATTGGTCCAGCAGCCACAATCATAGGTGTAAGTACTACTCCTGAAAGCCTAATAATCCCTAAAGTCCATATCAGGGAACAGAAAATTGGGACAAGAACTACAGGTATTGCTAGCCAGTTCCTGTGAAATAACAACATTAATCCTATAACTATGCCCAGAGACATTGGTAACATTGTTAGAAGATCTTCATACAATCTTGCAGTGACTTCATGAAGTACAACAACTAATCCAGTCTGTGTCATTTCTGTACAGTCATTTGGATCTGCACATTGTCTTTCATCGATATGCTGTTGTATTTTTGAAATCATTTCCTCTTGAGCTTCATCGTTATTGTCACCTTGAGCTTTGAGTGCAAATAGGATAACTGCAGTATCTATGATTCCATCTTCATTGGTGTCAATTGCAAAATTTTGTAGTGCAGAAGACGTACTGTCATAAATCTGATCTACCCTTTCCTGAGATCTATCGGGGTCACTATAATTTGGTATTTCGTATGTTCCCGTTTCTTTTACAGCCTCATCATCATTTTCTTCTATGCTCAAACCACCCACTAATTTGTCTTCAGTCGCTTCTATGAAACGAGCATTTGTTGAATTAAATTCTTTTATGAGTGTCGAAATACTTAAAGTGAAAATTATCCCGTCCTTTTCTCCTCTGTCAGCCTGATGAGGTTCTCCTTCTTCCAAGTCAACATTTTGACCATAGGGATCAATAGTTTGCTCCAGAAGGGCAAATTCTAACAATGTTGGGACATAGGTTATATTGTCTACAACAGGATCACTAAAATAATCAGGATTTTTGGCGTTGGGAGTTTCAATATATACAATTATCAAGTCAGTTGCCCAGTCCTCTCTAACTTCAAGCAAAACCTTTGTTGATTCTTCACCATCAGGAAGATAGACCTCTATATCACGAGTCATGTTCTCTTCAAACGTTAGTGCAGCTTTCAGGAATGTAATGGTAATTAGAGAGAGAACTAAAATTGTAATCAATGCATGCCTCATAATTATGTTCGTATAAATCTGAACTCCGTTCTCTAGGGTCTTCTGTATCACGATAGCTCATTGAGGCCCTGAAATAAATGTAATCTCTAATTAGAATAGTAGTATTCTTTCTTACTTTTTTGTTGTCTATCTAACCGAGAACCAGGTTTATTGATTCGAGGCCTATGAGTATTTTTATCACGCCTGAAAGTAACTCCAACTTTGCTTAGGAACGTATTCATCCCCTTTCTCATATTGTATGGCCCTTCTACATTTCCTTCTTTGCTTGGTATTCCTCCAAAGCATAGTAATCCATCAGAAATATAGTCAATAAAATAAACATCATGGTCTACAACCAAGGCAGATTTTCCTCTCTGCTCCATTGCTCTCCTTATCGTCTTTGCCGTCACCATTCTTTGATTCGCATCGAGATATGCAGAAGGCTCATCCAGAAGATACAAATCGGCATCCCTGAGCAAACATTCAGCCACGGCAACTCTTTGTAATTCTCCACCAGATAGTGTTTGTAGTTCTCTATCCATTAGTGGTTCTAAATTCAATGGTCTTGAAAGTTCAGTTTCTAGGAAATGTTCATCGTATCCTGAAACAGACTGTAAAAGATCAGACACATTTGTGTTCTCAGGCACTTCAATATATTGAGGTTTGTAGGAAACAGTTATTTCAGCGTCTATCTCACCTTCATCAGGTTTTAGATTATTGGCTAGCATTCTGACAAATGTTGTCTTCCCAGTTGCATTTCCACCCACGACTCCTAATACTTGTCCACCTAGAATCTCACCAGCCTTAGCCTCTAGTTCAAAGTCACCCATTTTCTTTGATAATTTTGGCCATTTAACGAGCACTTCTCCATCCCATCCCGTTCTTGGTGGATGTTTAAGGAATTTTATCTGACTATCTCTTATTCTTACGTTTGATTCTTGGATATATCCATCTAAATAGGTATTGATTGCGTTTCTAACAGCCAACTTTTGTGAAACAATTCCATAGGCATTTGGGCTTCCATACATTATGTGGATGTTGTTAGTAACATAGTCTAGAATTGCGAGATCGTGTTCGATAACCACAACACTCTTTGTTTCCCCTAGTTCAGATATCATTCTGGCTACCAATATTCTTTGTTCGATATCTAAATATGATGAAGGTTCATCAAAGAAATATAGATCAGCTTCTTTCAGAAGTGTTGCTGCAATAGCTCCTTTCTGAAGTTCTCCCCCAGAAACCTCATTCAGTTTTTTGTCGAGACTGGTCAGATTGATTCTTTCAGCAAATTCATTAACTTTCTCAGGATTCGCAACTTTTTCCAGCAATTCTCGAAGCGTTCCATCAAACATTTTAGGTATACGATCAACATATTGTGGTTTCAGTGCAATTTTTACATTTCCACTTGATAATCCTACAAAATGCTTCTGAATTTCACTTCCTGCATAATAATCAATGACATCTTCCCACAGTCCTTCATTTTCCCAATCCCCCAGATTTGGTGTAATTTCTCCTGCTAATAGAGAAATCGCTGTAGTTTTGCCAGTACCATTTGCTCCAAGTATTCCAATAACACTTCCTTCTTCAGGTGTAGGTAATCCAAACAACCTGAATTCATTCATCCCATATCTGTGGATAGTATCCTTTTCCTGTTCATCTGGTAGATTCACGATAGTCAATGCGTCATGAGGACATTTGTGTACACATATCCCACATCCTATGCACAATGGTTCAGATACGATAGGTTTGCTGTCTTTTCTCCAAGTTATAACTTCAATCCCATTTCTAACAGGGGGACAGAAATTATAGCATTCATTCTGACACTTCTTTGGTTGGCATCTGTCTTCATGAAGTACAGCTACACGCATTGTAGCCCGCTCTTCCGCTCCTAATTAAAATCATATGGTCATACAAAGGCACTTTTGTACCCGCCCTATACACACATTGTGCGTATAAATTTCATATTGCCTGGAAAACCAGTTGCTCAAGGCCGCCCACGCTTTTACAGAAAAGGTAATTTTGTTGTCGCTACGGACCCAAAACCCAGTAAAGTTTACAAGGCAGATATTGCATACATTGCACAAAAAGCAAGAGAGGAGGCAGGCCTTGAAGGAATGTTCGAAGGCCCTTTAGGTATGCAGATTCTTGCTTATTTCCCATGTCCTAAAAGTAAGTGGAGAGTAAAAACTCCAAGACCCGAAGAGCACCATTCCAAGAGGCCAGATGCAGATAACATCGCCAAGTCCGTCAAAGATGGTTTGAGTGGTGTATTGTATCATGATGATGGTCAAATATCTGAATTGATTATAAGAAAAAGAATAGCTGCGCAAGGTGATGGTCCCCGTATAGAAGTTGAATTGTATAATCTGGAGGAACTAGAATGAGTGCGACTAATATTGATGGAAAGAAAATAGCTCAGGATATTGAATCTGAATTGAAAATCAAAGTCTCTAAAATGAGTAAGAAACCTAGACTATCTGTTGTGCAGGTAGGAGATGATCCTGCTTCGACTTCTTACATAAAAGCAAAATCTAATGCTGCAGAAAGGGTTGGAATTGAATTAACACATCACCATCTACCTATAGAAACTACAGAATCAGAGTTGAGCAGCCTCGTAACTAATCTGAATTCAAGCGAAAATGGAATAATAGTTCAACTTCCACTTCCTGAAGGATTGGATGGAGTATTGAATGAGATTAATCCAGATAAGGATGTTGATGGATTTCATCCATTCAATTTAGGTAAACTTGTTCAGGGTAAACCATCTATGAGACCATGCACTCCAGCTGGAGTAGTTGAATTACTTTACAGATCAGGTAACAATCCCGAAGGAAAGAATGTAGTGATTGTTGGAAGAAGCACAATTGTGGGTAAACCATTGTCCTTACTTTTGTCTCAGAAAGGTGTGGATGCCACAGTAACCCTTTGTCACAGTCGAACTTCAAATCTCAAAGGTTTTTGCAAGGAGGCAGATATTCTGATTGTAGCAGTAGGCCGTCCAGATACAATTACAGGAGATATGGTCAAATCAGGTGCAGTTGTGATAGATGTAGGAGTAAATCGTACTGATAGTGGTCTTGTTGGTGATGTTTCTTCTGATGTTCAGAATGTCGCAGGTCAATTAACTCCAGTTCCTGGGGGCGTAGGCCCTATGACAGTAGCGATGCTGATGTCCAATACTGTTGATGCAGCTTCAGAAGACTAGATATCTGAACAGAAGCCAAGGACTTGTTAATTTTACTTGAGCCTCTCTGGACGTCAAACTCTCAGTCAACAATTGTCTTAATTCTTGTTTCTTCTTTGCTTTTCTTACGAACCAATTGACTAGCCATTTTCTTCGAGTATAATTTTGTAATTTGTACGAATTAGTCAATTCTTTTCCTAGCACATTCCACAACTTTTTCTGATAATTCATCCCTTTTTCAAGTGGAAAACCATTTCTATCCACAATTTTGTCAAAGAAACTTACTGATAATTTTGCAGACAGCAGCGCATTTCCGATTCCTTCACCGGTAAAAGGATCAACTAAGCTTGCTGAATCACCAACTAACATACATCCATTTCCAAATGATCTTCGTGGTTTGGTATCTATTTTTCTTGGAGAACCAAGAGGAAGCTGCCAACCTTTGCTGCTTCCGCTAATAAGTTCAGCATCCTTGAATCGTTCTGCAAATTTTCCATTTATTACAAATTCTTGCAATCCTCTTAATTTCTTTTCCTGTTTGTAAATATCCGCTAGTGCCATACCAAAACCAACGTTGCTTATTCCATTTCCAATTGGGAATATCCAGAAATATCCTGGTAAAACACCTTCAACATAATGAAATTCTATAGCGCCCATTTTGTGATCGACACCACTTACGCCTTTCCAATATTGTCGGAAAGCCGCACTGTAATGTTTTTTCTCTTTGTCTACCAAATCTTGGTCGTAAGTTTCTCTAATTAGTGAATCAGCAACAGGACAATAGACTCCTCCCGCACCGATTGTTAAGGGTGCATGATATTCTAATGTTTTCCCGTTGTGTTCCCCCTTAACGCCGATTATCTTTCTTTTGTCTCCAGATTTAATGCCAGGATCCCCACCTCCATCCACATTCTCGTATACCATTTCTTTTACCTTAAAATCTTGAATGACATTTCCTCCATTCTTTCTCACCAATTCAACTGCCCTTTGGAATAGTACCCAATCAAATTGAATTCTAGGAAATACATATCCTGCTAATTCCTCATGTGGTAGTTCTACCTTGAATTCATCGCCACTGGGGCTGCTGAAAATAACACTATCAAATTCGAAATGCGGGGTTGATTTTAATTTTTTATCTACTCCAAGTTCTTCAACATGGCTCAATGATTTTCCACCAACCGCATCACCACATGTTTTGTCTTTAGGATAGTTTGATTTCTCAAGCAACAAAACCTTGTTTCCATCAAGTGAGGCATAGGATGCGGCCGCAGAACCTGCTGGTCCCCCTCCAACAACAATTACATCAAATGCAGATTCATCTTCAGGGATTGGTCCAGATTCTATTTCCTCTTCCCAGAAGTTTTGACTTTTGGTGTTCATTTTACCATCAGCATAATCCGTCTTTAATAATATTTTACTAAAAATGGCAATAGAACTTTAAGACCTATTCTAATCTGATAGTCATTGGTTTTATGAACAGCAACAACGGAAGCTCTCCTCGGAGAGTAATTGGTGGAGGTCTTTCAGGACTTGCAGCAGCCATAAATTTTGCTAAAAATGATGAAAAAGTAGAGGTGCATGAGGCTAGAGAAGATATCGGCATGCAGTTCCATCCGAATTATCAAGTTCTTCTAAAGGAGAGCCCATCTACTCCAGCTTCCGAGTCAGATGCTAAATCATACTTGAATAGGTGGGGTCTAAATCCAGAGTTTCAGTATAAGGATGCAAAAAAATTCCTATGCTGTACACAAAAACGGGATTTTACGATATCATTGAAAGAACCTCTCCCTCTAATACTTAGAGGTGGAGAAAATTCTCTTGAAAGAGGCCTATCCAAACAAGCAGAAGATTTAGGTGTTGATTTCCACTTCAAATCACGACCTAAGGCACGTCCAGGTGACATTATGTCAGCAGGTTCTTACCGAACAGATATGGCAGCTTTTGGTGCTTATTATGAGAATTCTGATTTTCCAAGAGATCAGTTTCTGTACATGCACGATGAGAAATACTCACCACGAGGCTGGTATCTGTACATAATTCCAATGGATAAGGATACAATAAAAGTGATGAATTGTTGTTCAAAACCACACGCTAAGAAGGTCAGAAAATTGCTGTATAAGGCAGTAGAGGAGCGCCCTGTTTTGAGAGATATAATTGACGGTGCTAAACCCACAGGTACTGTTGGTGGTCAGGGTGGAGTTCACTTTCCTAAAACTGCAATAAAAGATGGAGTTTACCACACAGGAGAAGCTGCAGGTTTTCAAGATCCGTGGAGAGGATTTGGGATGAATTATGCAATTGAATCTGGAGTTCTTGCCCAGCGAGCTATATCGCACTCTCAGGATTATGATAAATTGTGGAAAGCACAATTCAAAGAAAGGAAAAAGGCCGATATTGCTCGAAGAGGAATATTTGCTTTGTTAGGTAATAAAGCATTTGAATATGGTATGAGAAAAGTGAAGGAAGGAGATGAGGTAGACTGGGAAGAAATAAATCCAAGTGGATGGAAAAAATCTCTTATCTATAACACATTCTATTCAATTGAGATGGCCAAAAAGACCATTTGGGATTCTTGGTAATGGATTTTACAGAGTTAATGTCATACATTTTGTCAGGCATATGTGTGATTGCAGGAATTCTGATAATGTGGGGAGATGAGGATTATATTGTTCCTGCATCTGGGCGTTCGCTACGACTTCCATGTGCCTTCCTATTCTGGGTGTTGGCAGCAGTTTTTTGGGCAATGGCAGTTGTAATAGAGGATGAAGAAGACAATCTATAATTACACCTTACAATAGGAAATACGATGTTCGATTTGGACCAAGTAGAGAAGCTTTATCGCACGATGTCCGAGAAACATCAAGAAGCTAGGAAGCTATTGGGAAGGCCTTTGACATTGGCCGAGAAAATACTGTTTGGCCATCTTCTAAATTTAGACGAAGTTCCTACCAGAGGCAAATCCTACGTTGAACTTCAACCAGATAGAGTAGCGATGCAGGATGCAACGGCTCAAATGGCCCTACTACAGTTTGCATTGACAGGTCGTTCCAAGGTAGCAGTTCCATCTACAGTACATTGTGATCACCTGATACAGGCAAGAGTTGGAAGAGATAGTGATCTGGCAGACGCAAATCAGGAAAGTTCTGAAGTATTTGCTTTTCTAAAATCAGCTTCTGCCAAGTATGACGTGGGATTCTGGGAACCTGGTGCAGGGATAATTCATCAGGTTGTTCTAGAGAATTATGCATTCCCTGGAGGAATGATGATTGGAACGGATTCACACACACCTAATGCAGGAGGGCTGGGGATGGTTGCGATAGGAGTCGGTGGAGCAGATGCAATGGAAGTCATGGCAGGTTTACCTTTCACAATACGTTGGCCAGGATTGATTGGAGTTCACTTAACAGGGGAATTATCAGGATGGACGTCTCCTAAGGATGTAATTCTGAAAGTTTGCGAGGAATTGACAGTTAAAGGAGGTACAAGCCATATTGTCGAATATTTTGGATCAGGCACTTCTTCTATTTCTTGTACCGGTAAAGGGACAATTTGCAACATGGGAGCCGAAGTAGGTGCAACTACTTCATTATTCCCATTTGATGACAGCATGTCACGATACTTGGATGCCACAGGTCGTTCAGGTGTTTCAGAATTAGCTAATAAGAATTCATCATTATTGATGTCAGACCCAGAGGTTTCAGACAACCCAGAAAAATTCTATGATAGAATTATTGAGATTAATCTTTCAGAATTAGAGCCAATGATTGTAGGCCCTCACAGTCCTGATCTCGCACGTTCAGTATCAGATTTAGGCCAGGAAGCGAAGAACAAAGGCTGGCCGACAGATATCAAAGCGGCATTGATTGGTTCCTGTACAAATTCTTCCTATGAGGACATGGAAAGAGCCGCTTCTGTGGCAAAGCAGGCAAAATCAGCCGGAATAAAATCGAAAGTCCAGTTCATGGTGACACCAGGTTCAGATACTATAGATCAGACAATTCGAAGAGACGGCCAGATGCAACTTCTGGACGATATAGGAGGAACTGTGCTGGCAAACGCTTGTGGACCATGCATTGGGCAGTGGAAACGAGAAGATATTACTGAGGGAGAGGTAAATTCGATAGTATCATCCTACAACAGGAATTTCAGTGGAAGAAATGATGGAAATCACCAAACATTATCGTTTCTTACAAGTCCAGAGATAGTTACAGCAATGGCTCTTGCAGGTAGCCTCGATTTCAATCCTCAAAAAGATAAATTGACTGCAGCAGACGGTTCTGAATTCTCTTTGGAAGCTCCTACTGGTTCTGAATTACCCTCGAAAGGATTTGAATCTAGTTTGGTTGGTTTTATCGCACCATCTGATGAAGATGTTGATTTGGAAGTATCCTCATCAAGCAGAAGATTACAACTTTTAGAACCTTTCAAAGCAATTACTAAGGATG